>CAZQDP010000025.1:0-27735 GCA_964592375.1 uncultured Eubacteriales bacterium
ACTGCAATGCTTCTCTAAATGTCTTCGCAGGGTAGCGCGGAACTCGTCTGCAAATCCTTGCAACCTCTAATAGCTCATCATACCTCGGCGAACCGAAATAATCATTTGCAAGATTTTCGGCATGCTCTGCATATCTTTCTGAATACATTATTATTCCATCCAAAACAATCTGACACGCCTTATAAAATTCATCTTTTTCCATATCTTCGGGCAATTCCAATTTTAAGTTGCTTCTATATTCATCAATCATTTCTCTTACGCCCAATACACCGTATGTAAGCAGCCTGTCGTAATCTATCGCCATATGGCTCGCCTGCCCCGGAGAATGCAACAGGTACTTTGCGTATGAATGATGATATGCATCCAGTTCTTCTTGCTCATCATCCTGTAATTTTCTGTAATTCGGCTTACCTACAATCAATTCGTGGTCGTCAATAATTGGAGTAGCGTGTTCCAGCATATAGGCTTTTGCCATTGCGCGACGAATTATATTGTTCTCGTTATACGCATTTTTCCATCCTCTGCTCCATAACAAAATACCTTCATCACTCGTCCAACTTTTTATAACTTTATTTCGCGCACTTAATCTAAGTTTATGAATTCGTTCGATACACATTTGCAGCACACCTTTCTTGTGGTATAATTTATAAATTTGTTGTTTTATCCACCATTTTGTGTTCGCTCAATCAGTGCATTTTGCATTGTAACATGAAGCCATTTAAATTTATGGCTGTAACCGCTGATTCTGATGATTAAATCATCATAGTTTTCAGGATGCAGTTGTGCATCCTTCAGCACATCGGCGCTAACAATGTTAAACTGGAGATGAAACCCTCCATCTGAAAAATAGCCTTGTACAAGACCCCTTAACACCGCATCCTCTTTAACATCATCCTGGCATAGAGAAACTATCACCGGGTTACCACAGGCACACAGGTCGTTTGGTATATTTGCAGCCGAACTGAGCACAGATGTTATGGTTTTCTCTGCGCAAAAATCCGAAGCAGCAATGCCATAGGACACCCTTTCGCCCATCCGCCGCCCATCGGGCGTTGCCGGTATATTCTGAGCATATATATCTGCCGTAAAGCGGAATAATCCGGGATAGGTAATGACATGAGGGTCAAACCGATTATCCAGCACCAATTTTGCTGTTAAGGTGGCAAGTCTCGCAGAGAGCTGATTGGTATATTCATTATCACTGCCGTATTTCCCTTTCAGGTTTCTGCATAGGTAAAAAAAGTAATCATCAGAAAAATTATTTTTAAGCTCCGCCAAAAAATGCTTCCATGATATTTCTTGCCTATCAAAAATCAGTACTTTCATTGCATACAGGCTGTCTGTTAACGTTCCCAATCCCAGAACATTAATTCCAAACATGGTATATTTCGCACCGCCCTGTTCAGCGGCAAGTCCGGATATAATGCATCCACAAAGACAAATGCTTTCAAAAGGCGACACAAACTTTTCTTTCATTTCAAGCCAACGCTTATGGTAGTCTTTTGAAATTTCATTTTTATAAACTTGTGTAAAATAATTTTCAAATGCAAGTATCATCTCTTCAAAACCAGTGAAGCCCTGCAAATTTTCCTCCAAAAACCGCAGTAATATATCATGAAGCAATAATTCTCCCGCCACAGTAAGTCCAAGTGCGTTTCCATTTGGGGTTGCCTCATAGCATCCTACAATGCCGTAGTCTTTTGCATCTTTACTTTCAATTCCTGCACATTCCAATGCTTTGATAATAATTTTATCATTAAATAATGCTGGCATACCAATTCCGGCCCTGATGAGTTGAAGCGTATTGTGCCAAAAATCATCCGAGGTCTTCTCGCATATCCGGACTGAAACAGAGGGCCGCCACACCCGAAGGCTGGCCGCCACTTCAAGACACAGTAAGGAAAGGTCATTTTCACCTTCACCGCCAAGGGTCAAATTCTGCGATTCGTCACCTTCGCAGGTTTTCAGCCAGAAACAAGACAGTAGCTCCTTTGCTTGCTCACGCGAAATGATGCCACTTTGCAAATCCTGCTGATAAAAAGAAAGAAGATACTGATCAAACCGACCAAACGATACTGCAGACGCGTTCCCTTCCGCATGCAAAAATATTTGAATAAACCAAACGAGCTGAAGTGCCTGCCAAAAATTCTTCGGTGCATTTTCACTTATCCACGCACAATTTTCACCGATTGTAATCAGTTCCGCTTTTCTATCCGGTTCATTTTCCAATTCTGCCATTTTGTGCGCTTCGTTGGATACTTTCGAAATATATGCAGAAAACGCGTCTATCGTCATCTGAAAAGCTGTTTTGTTTTGCTCAAAATCTTGTATTTCATTGATTTCTTGCTTGACTTTAAGCAACCCTCTTTTTAATAAGTAACCATAATCAACAATGACATGCCCAAGGTTGCCATAAAACCCATTGCTCCGCTCAGGACACCAGTGCAAAAAACCCATAGTACCGACAATTAACTCTTTGGAATGAATCTTAGCAGGCATTTGTTCTGCGAATTTTTGTAGAAACTCTGCTTTGCGAATTATCTCTGCTTGATTTATATTGCCTTCATATACAATTTGTGCTATTTTCTTATATTCCACTACCTGGGCAGTGCGATCGGTTTGATTTAAATTTTGTTTTAGCCATTCTATTCTATTCATTTAAAGCAACTCCTTTCTGAGATATAAGGTTACTGAGCAAATTCAGGTGCTAGCTTTACAGGTGATTTGCCTACAAAGGATATCTCGCCCAAAAGGCCATCGACAAAGGCGCGAATTGTTTCTATGTTTATGGAATAAGCGTTAATAAAGGCATCGACTGTTTCAAAATAGTTATAATAAATAGAGGTTGCCCCAAATGATGCCACAACCGATTTTTCAGCGCCGTAGGACATGCCATTAAACAAAGTGATAATATCTTCGTGGCTTGAATAAAAAGACATGCCAGGAGGGTAGGACTGTGCCAAAAAGCATGCGTATATTATGATATCATCACTTTGAGATAGCTCCTCTAAGGTTTCTTTTGCCCGAAGGCTTTCCAAAACCGTCACATGAATGCCTTTACTTTCAAATATTTTTTTCATCTCCAGTATTGTATCCAAGAAGAGGGGATAAGGGGAGAGCTTAATGATGGTTACTCTTTTCACTTTGTTTTTATCAAAAGGAATGAGATTATTTTCATTATTAATCAGTGTAATCGCGTTTTTTGCTATTTCATAGTTACATTTTTCAAATTCTTTTATTTCATCAGCGTGTAGCGGCGGTATTTCCTTGTTCTCAAAAAGCCCCAATTTTTCTTTTAATGCAAGAATTCTTTCCACCGATTTGTCGATGTCCTTTTCGGACACCTTCCCATCCAAAACTGCCTTTTCCATCACATCGATATAATCATTATGACAAAAGAGTACAATATCATTTCCGGCATTAAAAGTTTCGATATACACATCATCATGAGAGAAGGAGGCGGCAAGTCCTTTCATATTCACTGCATCGGTTAAAATAACACCATCAAAATGGAGTTCTTCTCGCAAAATATCTATTATCTTTTTGGAGGCACTCGCCGGCCGTCTTGATTTACCTCTTGAAAAGGAGTCATCAAGCGATGGCACAGGTGTATGCCCAACCATAACGCTGTACACACCTGCGTCTATCGTCGCTTGCCATATGCCTCTATAGGTATCGTCCCACTGTTTTTTTGAGGTATTGTCAACGCTCATGCAAAAATGAGGGTCTCTGTAATCCTTACCATGGCCTGGATAATGCTTGGCTGTTGCGGCAACGCCTGCCTCTTGCAAACCTTTTATCATTTCCGGCAAAAGTGTTTTGCATGTGTTTGCATCGTCTGATAAGCATCTCACGCCACTTGGAGAGAAAAAGCCACCTGCTATGTCGCATACAGGTCCAAATATCCAATTGACACCACAACATGTCAACAGCTCTCTAGCCCAAAAATGGCAACGCTGATAAGAGAGAGAGGGGGAATTGGCAGCACCGATAGACATAATGGTGGGCATAAGATGGAGTTCTGGAAATAAATCCTTTCCGCCTTGCTCTGCATCGCAGGCAATAAAAATGGGTAGCTTTTGCTTGCTGCTTAGATTTGATAAAATTCTTTTGCATGAATTGGCTGTATCAAAGCATTCTCCATTGTCCTTTTCCATATTATCATTTAGATAGAGTCCACAAAATGGAAGCGAGTGAAAGTAATTTGCATATCCGCCAAACTGCACAACACCTTTTTTGACATCACCGGGACTGGGCATACCGGTCTGTCCTATTTTTTCGCGAAGTGTCATATGTGAAAGATTTGTTTTCATAAAATACCTCCTAAAAATTATTGATTTATTTATAAATCAATATGTCATATATATAATACTATACTATATACAGAATGTCAAGATATTATAAATATTTTTATGATTTTTCATAATCTTTCATAACTAAGAATAATTGAGCTTGCATTACCAAATAAAAACAGACTTAGTTTCTGTAAATCGAAAAACAAAGTTAAATACTGCCTGTAAAAACATGAAATAATTCTTGAAATTATTGATATAATGAGTTATATAAAAAAAGAGACAAATTTCTTTGGGAAATTTGTCTCTTTTTTTGGCGCGCCCTGCAGGATTCGAACCTGCGACCTACTGATTCGTAGTCAGTCACTCTATCCAGCTGAGCTAAGGGCGCAATTAAACAACGTTCTGTATTATAACATATTGAAAAGAGAAAATCAAGCCATTTCTTTACATTTTTTAATTTTAATCAAAATAAATAATAATTATTAAATTAATATTTTCATTTGCCTGAAATAGAAGTATAATGAACGAAAACAATAGGATAAACCCATTGTTAAAGAAAGGCTGTTTTGAGATGATTACAAAAAAAGTGTTTCATGACCTTGCTATTTATATGATTGGGTTTGGCATTATGATCGGTATCTTTTTTCCGTTTTTCGTTGTGATAACAGGTGTGCCATCTGAATTTGTACTTACTCCACTGTTCTTTTTTCTATGCATTTTTGCAGGGTTTATTGTGGGCATGATTAATATATTTTTAGCAAAAAAGATTGTGGGCAAAAAGTTAAAACAAATGGCTCACCATATGCGCTATGTGGAGAGACGTTTAATTGCCAAATCTGTCAACCAAAATTCGGATGAATGTACCGACGAGCATTGTTTTATTACCATCAACTCAAAAGATGAGATTGGGGACTGCGCACATGCATTTAATGCATTGGTGAAAACGCTTGCAGGCGCCTTTAAATCCGAAACTGCTGTAAGAAATTTTCGGAAATGCTCTCAAGCCGTTTGGAGCTAAACGATTTAGCCCAAGAGGCACTTGGAAGATTGATGAACAACATGAATGCAGAAGGTGGCGCCATTGTTATCGAAAAAGAAGGAGAACTACACGTTTTATCTTCTTTTGCCATCAAAATGCCAGAATCATTCTTGGATAGTGATATGATATGGAAGGTCATCAAGGAGCAAAAGAGACTAATTGTTCATCTTCCGGAGGATATAATACTGAGTGGTTTATTGGTTGACTTCAGGCCAAAAGAAATTTTAGTTGAGCCTATTATGTATAAAGAGGTCGTTTTAGGCGTCATCGTTTTAGCCGGAGTAAATTCCTTTACTGCAGAAGTGCAAAGCAATATGGAGCTTTTCGGTCATGGTCTTGCGCTTGCTTTTCGAAATGCAATTACCCACGACCAACTTCAACGACTTGCGGCTAACGACCCACTCACCGGTATTTTTAACAGACGATTTGGACTAACCAGGTTAAAGGATGAATATCATCGTGCAGTGGTCAATAGCCTTCATATCGGTATTTTGATTTTTGACATTGATCACTTTAAAAAAGTCAATGATACCTATGGCCATTTGGTGGGGGACAAGGTCATTGTACGTTTGGCACAAACTGCAAAGCTTGCTTTAAGAGAAGGCGATGTATTTATAAGATACGGCGGAGAAGAATTTTTGGTGGTGCTCCCAGGTGCTTCTCTTGTGGATACACGTCAAATAGCGGATCGAATACGGCACTTGGTGGAGGATACGGAGATTAAGCATAATCATCAGGTTATTAAAGTGACCGTGAGTATTGGCGGAACATCCTGTCCTGAGCGTGAAGCAAATGAAATCACTGCCATCATCGGTGTAGCAGATAAGAACTTGTATAAGGCAAAAGATTTGGGAAGAAATATGATCGTTATCGACTAAGAACTTTTAATAATGATATGAAGCACTCATGATATGCATGGGTGCTTCGTTTTTTGTGCGCATGCTACTGGGCCCTCAGCTTTGCCAGGCTAATTAATTAAAGAAACATGGTGCAAATCACCTTGGCCTTGGGCATACGGCCTTGGAATATTTGCACCACGTTTTCATATAAAACTACAGGGAAGCGCTATTTATTCATTTGGCTTGCCGGTATATACTAAAATATTATCAAAATAATTCATTTCGGGATCTCCTGCGCTCGTGGCAGCCAACATGACCTGATTGAGCTGCTTCACGGGTACGATGTAGGGGAGATTTGTTCCCACTGTTTTGCCGTCAATAATCACATCTGCCGTTTGATTTGGAGTGTTGCAAACCACCTGAATTTTATACCACTTGCCATCTTCAAAAGGAGCCAAAACGGTTTCGGAGCCTGCTATCCAAACAAAATTCTGATTTGCAATACTGAGCATCATCGTTGGGGTCATCCCCTCATAAATATAGGTCAGAAGGGTTCCTGTTTTAATCTCCTGCTTTTCTTTGAAATAGTCAAATTCCACTGTAACGATACCGCCTTGTGAGGTGAATGTCTTTTTTGCATTGAGGGGTTTTGGAACGGTGTCGGTTAATTTCAGACCCAAGCTATCACGCTGTGGAACCTTTTCTACGGTGATGGTTGCCTCTTTGGTTTGGTGATACTGCGCCCAGCCTGCCGGCACCTTTCCTATTTCTTGACCATCAAAACGTTCTTCTAAGAGAAGTATTTTTTTTGCACTTTTCATCTTGAGTGTTTTTTCCTTGACAGCAATGCCAAAGGTCACCTTGGCGGTAATGGTCACTTCGCCTTCGCCTACGCCCAAGGCAGTTCCCCGATTATCAATGGAAATAATGTTCGGGTCTGAGGAAGTATATTCTACCTTCATATTGGATAGGGTAGGTTTCTCTCTATTGTCAAGCGAGACACTTAAAAATGTTCTGTTTTTCTCACCAATTGGAATTGCTTCATATTGAGCGGTAAAGCCAAGTGATGTGATTTTTGCAGTCGATGGGATTTCCTTTACGGTAATCTCGGAAATTTTAGCGCTTTCTACTTTATCGCCATTGGCGCATACGAAGCCACCCACCAATCTTGCGCCGAAGACAAGCTTCGCACCGGCAACATCTTTGAGACTATTAGCATCGCTACCAACATAAGCCTTTATGCTTTCGCCCGACTTTACTAGGCGAACATACTCACCATTTCCGCTTATCGGAATAATTTTAATGCCTTCATTATCGTTTTCACGATACATAAAGCGATATCCCGCCTGTTTGTCGTAGCCTATCGCCGCAAAGATTGCGTTAGCTGATATGCCATTTCGAACCATGATGCCGTCGGTAGCCTTTTCAGACAAAGCGGAGTGATCAATCTTGGCGGAAAAATCAAAATCCATCTGATTTAAGGATTGATAAGCAAAGCCGACATAATCACCTGTGCCCGTGTCAAGATCACTTGTTTTATAATTAAAGCCCGGAGCATTAGCGCTAATCATTATTTCGTTATCTGTGGCCTCGACGCTAGAGGAATAGGCAGGCATACCGATATTATATTGTGACCATGCGCTAGATTGAGCTCCTACGCGAAGAATGGCCCATTCTCTCATGGAGGGGATTACCACCGTATCATTTTGAGCGGTGAGAACAAGCGGCGTTTCACCCGGCCTATACAGGCTGACCTTATCATTTCCAAGCCCGCTTAATTTCACACCAATATTTGTGGCAATGCCCGGCTTATCATTCAGAATATGCACCGTTTTCTCGCCGAGTACCGTTTCGCGGCTCAGGCCGAACACTGCACTGTCTTCCGAAATCTTGATAGACTGATATTTTTCTATGAAGCCATCATCAATGGCAGATGCATTGATTATCTTGATGCCGCATCCTTCTATCAGTGCCTTATCCTGCGGGGCAAGCTTATCCAGTGAATGCACGGTGATAATTGATTGAATGCCGGAAAGATCCGCCGCATCAAGGTGAATTTCAGGCTCTGCTGCATTGATTGGTAGCACCCTATAAGCAACACCGTTTTTGAAAAGACGAAGTGAAGCTTTTGTGAATGCTTCTTTTGTATCCTTCTCACGAAGGGCAGACCAATCCGCAAGAATAGCTACATCTGCAGCTCTTTCGTGCTTATCAAACAGCTCCGGATATTGGCGCACGAAATGAAATAGATCATTATATTCTGCAGGCGAGCCAAAATAGCGAAGTGGTTGACCGAAAATCCATACATCCCATGGCACAAGGAAGTAGCCGCCTGTGGCATAGGTTGCCGCTGCGCCACGTCTTGAAACATCCACATCCAATTGAACGGCAGACGTGGTTCTTGGGGATACAATAAAGGGTTTGTTCAAACTTTCAAAAAGACCCGTTGAAACTATCATGTTGTCAATCGTTTCATATTCGTATTCATCGCTCTCGCCAATACTGATATCAAAAAAGTCAAAACCATATTTGTGCTGCGGATCATTATAATTTCCTATGAAATGCCCCGCATTGCAGCTAAAGATAACATGCCGCCCTGCATATTCGTCCGCTTTTTTTCGTATATCATGGAAGAAACCTGCTGTAATGGTTTCCTGGAATTTTTTAAATATGCCATCAAGCGGCGTTTTGCCCTTTATAGCATTGTATTCACTCAGGGTTTTGGCACCGAATTTTTCTGTTAAAAATGTTTTATAATGGAAAGTATCTATATTCTCAATACCAAACGCAGCAATTTGCTCCTTGGTGTAATTATTTTTAATATACGCTGTGAAATCCTTCATGCAATAGTCACAGAAGCAACCGTTTAGCTCATAGTAACTTGAATTAGAAAGCCAGTCATCCACTTGAATGGAATAAGTGCCGCTGTCAATAATGGCCTTTACATCATTCCATAAAATATCCAAATAATCAGGATGATTAAAGCACCCAACCGAAATTTCCCAGGTCATATGAAATGGCTTAAAACTTTTGCCTTCAAATGTTTTTGCACGACCTACTTCATACACTTTTGGTGATTGATTTGGCACATCAGGCAGAGTAGAGCTGATTGTACCTTGATGCTCCACGCCCAAGGCCTGAATTGCCTTTACTTCATTTGGTTGAGTAATATATGCCCACTTGATGGCAGTTGGATTAAATCGTTTAATAGCATCAATGGTGCCCATTTGGCCGTCTCTGCCATCTATCCGATACCATCTTGAAGAGAGATATAAGGCGGAATATTTATCCGGAGAGGTTTTCTCACCTTCTGAGCCGATTTGAGCTGCTATGTAAAAAAGCTCCTCGCGGGTAAATTCCTTTTCATTTGTAATGGTGACAACCCCCACAGGGTCATATCCAACCTTCTTACCAAAACTCTCCGCAATGATGCGTAGCGGCACAAATATTCTGTTTTCCACCAGCTTTGAGGGAACATCCGAAGTTTTCGGCTCGCCATTGACGATGATTTCCTTGCTGTTTGGTTTTAGTGCAATCTTCGAGCTTCCCAAGGTGATATTCGCCATTTCGGTAGCTTCATCAAAGCCAACGGTAGCACCGAGGCTCTCTGCGATAAAGCGGATTGGGACATAGGTTCTGTCATTATCTATAAAGGGTGCTACTAATTTATTGTTCGGGTCAATGATCTTTTTTTCACCGCCAACATAAGCAACTTCACAGGAGGGCTTAAGCAGAATTCCATCCTTGATGGAAGTAATTTTAAACGAATTAGACGGTAGCATTTGAGGGGTGGTGGGTTTTAGCTCCTTGCCGTCCACCACTATCTTTTCAGGTATGTATCCTCTGATATTATCCACATACCCCAAAACCGGATTAGTGCTTGTGGTGGGGGACATGATGGCCATTCTTGCAATATCGGTTGCTTCCGTTCGAAATGCAAATTGATTAGCAATTAGCTCAGTACCTAAATACACATTGAATTTATTCTCCGGCACAAATATTTCAATTCTAAGCCTTGCAAAGGTTCCTGCTTTTAGTTTGCCGATATTAGAAGCAAGGGTGGCACCGTTGAATGCAGATACTGCCGAAGCGGTAAAGGTAACCACGATTGTATTTTTGTTATCGGTGCTGTAGAAATAAAAGGCAGTGCTACTGGTTGACGTTTTATCCGCCATAATATCCATTTCAAAAGCCACGGTTTCCTTTTTGGCGTCAAAGCTTTTGGATGCGATAACTGATTTCGGATTGCCAGTGTCTGCAATTTTGAGCATCTTTCCGCCATCGGGATGAGGCGCTATGCCAATGCTCATATTCTCCTCGCCATTGCCGGTTACGCTCCATTTCGAAAGCGCTTCTGCTGCTTCGAAATCCTCTGAAATAAAATCCTTCTCGTCTGCGCCATAAGCCACCATGGGCAGTAAGCTTAGGAGCATGGAAAGTGCGATAATGATAGATATTCGTTTTTTCATGGTTTAATCTCCTCATTCATTATTTATATTATAAATTTTATAGGTAACCTAAATATGAGTGCATATGGACGCTCCTTACGTTTAAAATAAGCGAATTTTTCATGCAATTATTTAGAAGATACAGATATGAGTTTTATCACATCATCTATCAAATCAAGCATATGAGTGTAAATCACTTGATAATCACGGGTGAGCGGATACAAAACGTCGGTTACTCTTTCTTCGAAAAAGACGGGTTTTATCTTGAAAAATTGACAATATTCCAAATTGAACCCATCACCCGGGTAGTATATTTCGTTGAGTGCATAAAGAACTTGCATAATGTGATGAATGAGCTTTGCATGCAAAGCACTTAAAAAGACCACATCTTCACGTATCACTTTATGATGATAATGATAATCTTCACGCCAATATTTTAAAAATGCAAGATGCTTTTCAATAATATAATGTTTTAACACATGTGGATATGGTGCCAATCTTTTTTTCCACTCAGAGGCGATACCAAAAGGGTCATCAATGATTTGTTGATTATAAATGTCGGTTAAAATATGATAGCCCCATATCGTCCATGTCTTTTCTATTTTTTCTCCTTTGCCTGAAAGCCAAAGATCAATTTCGCTGTCTATATAAGCTTTGCTGCGTATCCAAACATTATCCAAGATGAGATCTGCATGTTGATAGGCAGAAGATTCAAGCATAATTTGACCTTGCAGTATGCTTACTTCTTGCGCGGGCATATCGGCATCATAATATATGCGAAAATCAAAGTCCGAGTATTGGTCTGATTTTTTTTTGCCATATGAGCCGCTCAGCGTGATACTGTAGGGAATATTCGGTATTTTACCTATAATGATGGCCTTTATCTTTTCTGTTACAAGATCTTTACTTATCATGATTGATTTTTTGCAAAGTAAGAATAATTTTTGATATTATTAATCAAATCTACTATAATACTTTCATCTTTGTTTGAAACTACTTCCTTGTCGCTAATTACAATAAGTCCTCTGTCATCCCAAAACACTTTTTTACCTAACGCCTCGGCCATCGCGCGCAGTGGCAAAAAGGTTCTGTCGTAATATGTGTTCGCAGCAACATCCAGCTTCACATTTTCATCACCAACCTTCATGGTGTTCTCGCCTATTATGAGCGAAATTTCTTTGCCTGATAGCGAAACGCTTACCTTGTTTTGCCTCTCATCAAAGGCAACGCTCGCACCAAAGCTTTGTGCAATAAATCGCAGAGGAACGAGGGTTCTATCGTCTACCACGATAGGACAAACATCTAAATTGCTAGCATCTATCTTGGAATAGACGATTCCATTTTTTGCGATTGGTTGATCAATCATCAGAACAACGGCATCTACATTTGTATTTTCAGCAGCGATGGATGAGAATTTCACTGTGCCGCCGCTTCCGAAAGCCCCTGCCAATGCCTGAGGAAGATTCATGGATACTTCCCCTATAGCCGTGAAATTTATGCCGTCGTCAGACTGAAAAGCTGAAATTTTACCAGCAAGATAGAAAAGCTTCAGTGTAATGGGAAGGTTAACAGATTTAAGCTCGCTAAATACTACCACTTCATCCGGTTTTTCTCTTTTTGCAATTGAGAGTTTTCCATCCTTTTGTAAGCTCAGTGCCACAAATTCAGAATTGGAAGACGGATTTTTTCTTATCATGACACCAGCCAATCCGCTATTTTCTGTAATGGTAGCTGTAACTTCATAGCTTCTACATACAGCATTTGTTGCATTTTTATAGATAAAACTAACATTATCCTGCGAGCCCTTTGCATCACCGACTGTTCCGACATTGAGTCCATATCCTGAAGATGTTATGGAAAAAGCATCATCTATTTGCACTGCTTTGTCTGAAGGGGAGGGCCTTGTACCTAAGGTAATCCCTGAGAAACCATTTTTAAAAGCGTAATTGTCATTAGATGCAGCATTTTTCGGCACAATCTTCACAATTCCCCACATATCAAGGGACGGTAAGGTGAATTTCCCATCCGTAATCGGCAGCATCATCGGGTTGTTCTTTGGAGTGTAGAAAATTGCATTTGCATTCTCACTTTGAATAAGCTGCGCAGATAGCGCCACAGTAACATCTTTTTGAGGAGAAGCACTTGTATTGATAAAGTGCATCAGCTTTGGTGCATTGGGATTTTTTGTGTTTTCTCTCAGCAGAGATAAAATGTTTGCGTTATCTCCCAAAACGGTATGCGTTGAGGCAATTGTATTTTGTGCTGAGGGTTCAATGATTGTAGCACCGCTGCTGGAAATCAAGGCTTTTTCGCCATCTGATAATCCTTCAAGTGGGGAATATGCAACAATGGTATTCACATTTTGAAGAGCCTCTTTTGATACCTTGAAAGTTGGGTTCTTATCCTTATGTATTAGTACTTTTATTGGGATGTTTTTTCTAAATACATCATAGATGGCACTTTTCACCTTGGTTGCATCAACGACATCTAAATCAAAGAGAAGCGCAGTTTTTGCAGGCTGTTCATAATCATCAAAAAGCTCAGGATATTGACGAACAAAATGATATATAAATCCAAATTCCGCAACTGATCCATAGTATCTTTCATTATTGCTTTGAAGCCATACATCCCATGGCACAAGCATATGCTGACCGGTAGCATATCCTAAAGCAATTGCTTGCAGGGTAGTCTTCATATCGCTATAGGATGGACTCGGGCAGTATAAATACGCTTTATTTTGCGATTTTGCAATATAACCTCCTGCTAAAATAGAAGCAGGACTAAGACTTTCTTTCTCCTTGATTTCCCCAAGTCCGCCATCTGCCAAATCAAAAGCAAAGGTACGAATAAAATCATTAAACTTGTTACCAAACTCAGTTACATTTTGAGTAAGCATCATGGGTCTTTTTGCGTAAAAGTCTGCAAACTCTTTTGTTTTCTGCATGAAATCACGCGCAACCTGCGTTCCATAATCAAGTCTTGCTTTGTATAGCTTGCTCTGCGAAAGTTTTGCCTTATATTCCTCCGCTGTTGCTACGCCCAGCTTTTCTTTCAGATATGCTTTATACGTAAACACTTCGATATTTGCAACACCAAGTTCACTAAGCTGCGCAGGGGTATAAACGTTTTTTAAATACGCTTTAAAGCCTGCCTCACAGTAAGGGCAGAAACATCCGCCCCAAGTAACCACGTGATAGCTACTGCTCCAATCATCAAATTGAATGGAAGTCGCACCAGCATCAATATCTTGCCGTATTTGATTTTTTTGAAGTTCCAAGTACCCGGGATTGGCCAAACAAGCAGTTTTTGTACCCCAGGTCATCCATGGTGCTTGCACAAAGGTGCCATCAATATACTGAGCAAAAACACTTTCTCCTCCTAAATTTGCATTGATGGTTGATTGATGAGATATGCCTAAATTAGTAAGTGCCTTTATTTCCTCTTTTGTAAATAAATATGACCACTTATTGCCCGTTGCCATAAAGCTTTTTAGTGCTTCCAAAGTGCGTGGATGCACATCTAAATTTTCGGTGTAATATAGTCTGGAGGATAAATATACATCAGAATATTTGCTTTTTGTGTCTAGATCCTTGGTAGTAATTTCAGGTAATATAGCTGAGAATTTCACAGGTTCTTCTTTCACTTCGTTGAGTTTTGATTGTAATGCGGTAGTTATTCCTGCTTCTACCAAAATATTATCTACACGAAAAACACCACCCATAAGCGCCATGGTATCAATGGAAGAGGCTTCTGCATTTCGAAAGCCAAAATCACGATTTTCAAGGCAAACACCATCTACGTAAAAGCGAAAATTTTTCTGTGTAGGATCAATGGTGATGGTGACTTTTACCCATTTCCCTACTGGGAACTTCCCTTGCCGGTCGTTGTTCGCGCTTCCATCAAATCCTGCGATTGTACCCCCTTTGCTCATGGACATGGAAACAGCAGGAGGAAATACATATGCTCCCGTATAAAGTGCAATTGCCGTACTCTTTATCGCACTACTCTCTTGCATATAGTCAAAGGAAACTGTAATTTTTGCATCTCCCTTATCAATTGACATGCCATAGCCGTAGGTGGTAACCTCAGTATTAATCAAAAGGTAATGATCGTTTTGCAAATGTGTATGCTTCTCAACGCTGATAGTTGCATTGGCATCTGTTCCACGAATGGTACCGGTATATGCTCCTGTGGACATCTGGTTAAAGTCCTCCGATTGTATTCCTGCCCCCAAAGAAGAGAAGGCTACAAGGCACATCAATGCGAAAACGAGCGCCATAATCAGCAATATTTTTACATGTTTAAACATAACATTTCACTCCTCACCATATCATTATTGAAAATAAAATATAACGCGCAAAAGATAGACTACCAAAAATACTAAATACTCCTTTAATACAGTTTTATTTTACACCTAATCCGACTACTTTTCAATTTACAATATGAACAAATATAGCATTCATATTTATATATGTTCCACAAAAAAACCATGCAAAATTACAAAATTCTATCCATTACTTCAAAATTCTAACATAACGCTTTATATTTTAATTATATTTAATAGCATTATGCAAGTCCGGCAGGGGGAAATCGTAAAAAAATCTTGTATTTTTTTCTATGTTGTGGTATACTATTGTAAATTATCAGGGTTTATAGCTTTACATAATATACGATGAGTGGGGGAGTGCCAAAGTATGGACAAAGTATTGGTTCTCAATGGTCCAAATTTAAATTTGCTGGGAGTTCGTGAACCGGATACATACGGAAGCATGAGCCTTGGTGAGATGTGCGCTATCATTCAAGACAAAGCGCAAACGCTTGGCATGGAAGTGGATTTTTTTCAGTCAAACACAGAAGGCGCACTGATTGATGAAATTCACAAGGCAAGGGGAGTGTATAAAGGCATTGTTTTTAATGCAGGTGCATACACCCATTATTCCTTCGCTATTCGGGATGCCATTTCTGCTGTGGATGTACCGGTCATTGAGGTGCATATTTCTAATGTGCATGCAAGAGAGGACTTTCGCCACACCTCCGTGATTGCTCCTGTTTGTATCGGGCAAATTGCAGGATTTGGATATGCAAGCTATATACTTGCGTTATATGCATTAAAGGAGCAGTAATCATGAGTGTAACAGAAAGAATTGCGAAACTACGCAAAATCATGGAAGAAAAGAATATCAGTGCCGCCCTGCTCACTGGCAGGAGCAATGTATTTTATTTTAGCGGCTTTAACGGTGATAGCGGAGACTTACTCATCACGAAAGAAGTTTGCTACATTTTGGTGGACTCTCGATTTACAGAGCAAGCACTCATGCAAGCGGGTGCTTATCATGTGATTGATATTACCAAAGATTTAGATAAAAAGATTAG
Source organism: uncultured Eubacteriales bacterium (assembly GCA_964592375.1). Taxonomy (GTDB): domain Bacteria; phylum Bacillota; class Clostridia; order RUG12999; family RUG12999; genus CAZQDP01. The sequence goes on from CAZQDP010000025.1 coordinate 15,995, forward strand.
TGAAATTATTCTCAGTCATCATATTAGCCATCTGTGGTTTGAGGATAGAAATACAAGCTTTGCGGCCTATACTGGTATGCAAAACAAGGTAAAGCCTGCATTGCTTGTTCCATCGGGTGCCGTACTGGAACAGCTCCGGCTTATCAAAGATGAGGAAGAGATTGAAAGCATTAAAAAAGCTGTTGAAATTTCTGATGCCGCTTTTTCTCATGTGCTTCGGTATATAAAAGCAGGCGTATCTGAAATTGAAATTGCGGCGGAAATTGAATATTTCATGCGAAAACACGGAGCAGAAAAGACTGCTTTTGATACGATTGCCATTTCAGGACCGAACACCTCACTGCCGCATGGGAAACCTACAGAGCGCAGAATTGCGCATGGTGATATGGTTATGCTGGATTATGGATGCGTATATCAGGGATACTGCAGTGATATGACCAGATGCGTTGCCATTGGAAAGGTAAGTGCAAGGCAGCAGGAGATTTACAATGTGGTTTTATATACTCAGTTAAAGGTGCTTCATGCAATGAAATGTGGGGATGAAGGCGCAAAGATTGACGATTACGCAAGAGAAATTTTAAAATCTTTTGGGGTGGGTAAATTTTTTGGACATGGACTGGGCCACGGTGTGGGTCTTGATGTTCATGAAATGCCATCATTTAAAAGCAGTGGTGCCACACTATTGCCGGGCATGCTCATGACTGTGGAGCCTGGCGTTTACCTTCCCGGAGAATTCGGCGTTCGCATTGAAGATTTGGTTTTGATTAAGGAAAATGAGATTGAGGTATTAACCAAATCAACGAAGGAGCTATTGATATTATCATAGTGAAACTGCATTATTTTAGCTTTAAAAAGCATCGCATATAAATAATTGAAAGATTTTACTTGATATTTTAATCAAATTATAGTATGATAAGAAATGATCATCATTGAAAGGAATGGATTATATGGTAAGTGCAGGAGATTTTAGAAACGGAGTAACCTTTGATGTGGACGGCAACGTGTTTCAGGTAGTATGGTTTCAGCATGTGAAACCGGGCAAAGGCGCCGCATTTGTAAGGACAAAAATTAAAAATGTGATATCAGGTGCTGTAGTTGAGCGAACTTTTAATCCCTCGGACAAGTATCCGAAAGCACATATTGAGCGTAGGGATATGCAGTATTTATACAGCGATGGGGATTTATATTATTTTATGGACAAAGAAACCTTTGATCAACTACCCTTAAATAAGAAAATATTAGAGGATTCACTACCGTACATGAAAGAAAATATGGAAGTCAAAGTGCTTTCTTACAAGAACAGTGTTTTTGGCGTTGAACCGCCAAACTTTGTGGAATTGCAAATCGTGGATACAGAACCCGGCTTTAAAGGCGATACGGCAACAGGTGCAACCAAACCAGCTACTCTGGAAACCGGATGTGTTGTGAGTGTTCCGTTGTTTATAGAAACAGGTGAGGTTATTCGTGTTGATACTCGCAATGGCGAGTATATGGAAAGAGTATAAGGGAAATACTACAATTCATATGAATGAAAGGGAGGGTTTTAATATGTCATACATTAAGGAAAGAGTATCTTATCTCAAAGGCTTAGCAGAAGGTCTGAAAGTTTCAGAAAGTACATCAGAGGGCAAACTCATCACGGCTATGCTGGATGTTTTGGAGGATATCTCCGATGAGCTTGATCTCATTACAGCAGAACAAGAGGATATGAGTGATATCCTTGCAGATATGGGCGACTATTTAGACGAAGAAGATTTTGATGAAGACGATGAAGATGAAATGGACTATTTTGAAATTGAATGTGAAAAATGTGGCCATAAGCTTTGCATCGATGAAGATATGCTGGATTCGGAAGAGGACATCAAATGTCCATCTTGCGGTGAAATCATTGAAATTGAATTCGACTGCACTTGCGACGACGACGATTGCGACTGTCATCACTAATGTAGCATATGAGAAAAGCAGGACTTCATTTTAGTCCTGCTTTTTTTAATGCACTTTAAGAAAACGTAGCCTCTAAGTAGCAGATTGAGATTCGACTTTCAAAAAATAGCTGCTCATATTCTGTCATCACATTTTTTGGCACAAGACCACTGCTGTGCAGGTCCATTGTTATGCTACGCAGTGTCATGCCATATGCGGTCATGGATGCGATGGAAAAATCGAACAAAGGACGATTATCCGTTTTAAATATAATTTTACCTTCAGAAACCATAATGTTTTTATAAATATCCAAAAAACCTTTATATGTCAGTCGGCGCTTTTCGTGCCTTTTTTTATGCCATGGATCACAAAACTGAATATATATTTGGCTGATTTCCCCTTGTGCGAAAAACGCTGACAACAGTATTGCATCCATTGATAGAAACATTAAATTCGTAGGCTGAGCAATTTGTGCCTTTTCAAGGGCAAGCACCAAAACATCCGAGCATTTTTCGATGGCAATAAAATTTATATTCGGATGCATTGCGGCAAGTTCAGTAATGAACTTGCCTTTTCCGCAGCCGATTTCAATATGGATAGGATTGGTATTGCCAAATATCGTATGCCATTTCCCTTTATATTGTTCCGGTGCTTTGCATAGATAAGTTGCGCATTTTTCTATTCTCTCTTTTGTATATTTTTTTTTACGTATTCTCATTTGAACCTCAACTATATTTGATTAATTTGCAATAGGAACAGGGGCAGTAGTTTTAACAGCCGGTTTTGGGGTAATTAGCTCTTGCCCACTTTGCGAAGCTGTAGTATTTACTGGTGTGCTTCCATCCGTCACTGTTTCGGAAGGCGGCGTTGGTCCCGTGCTGGGCGAAGATTCCGGTGTTGGAGAAGGAGATGGGGAGGGGGTAGGCGCTCCCTTGTGAACACCATCACACATAATCTTCGGTACAGTTCCGGCTTTAAACTCATCTGTGTTCAGCGGACAGGTATCCAATGGTCTGTTTCCACTGTATTTACATACCGTTGCAGTGACAATACCTTGCGGTTTTTCAAACGACTTGTTTTTCAGCCCATCATGCAGTCCAGTCATTACCAACTTCCATAGCTTGTGTGCAGTAAAGCCTGTAGTAGAATAGGGCATGGGTGCCGGGATGTCATATCCATACCAAACACCGGCAATATAATATGGGGTATAGCCAATATACCACCTATCCTTATCATCACTGGTTGTTCCCGTTTTCCCGGCAGATGGCATGCGAGAAGCCAAAAGGGAGGGCCTTCCCAAGGGACCTTCAGCTGTGGATTTTAGAATGCTAGTCATTAAATATGCGGTTTGAGGAGAAAAAACTTGCTCCGTCTTTTTATGTTTTTCGAGGATCACTTTATTATTCTGATCAAGCACCTGAGTATACGTATATGGATTGCTATAAATGCCTTCATTTGCAAAAGAAGCATATGCCGCAGTTAATTCCTTTACTGTAACACCCGTTGACATACCGCCAAGTGCTAGTGCGCTTAAGTTTTTATCCTGCTTTCCATCCAGCGTGGATATTCCAAGCTTTTCGGTTAAATAGGCATAAGAGGTTTCTGCACCCAGCATTTGACCAATTTTAATGGCAGGAATATTCATGGAATCGATCACTGCCTCACGAATTGTAACAGCGCCCTTGAATGAATTGTAATAGTTTTTCGGTTCCCAATCTCCAATTTTTATTGTTTCATCAATCACAACTGAAGCGGGAGCAATGAGATTTTTCTCAATTGCCGGACCATAAATGGAAACAGGCTTAATGGAGGAAGCCGGCTGCCTTGGCGAATCAATGGCTCTATTGAGGACCATATCAGCAGATTTAGGGCCCGCACCACCAATTAGACCAATAATAGCACCGGTATACGGATCCATAACAACCATAGCAGCTTGGGGTTGCACACTACCCTTTAGCTTAGGAAAATTTTTCATATCATAAAATACTTTTTCCATATCTCTTTGAAGTGCAACATTGACGGTAGAATAAATTTTTAAACCATTATTATATATCAATTTTTTTGCAGCAGCTTCAGACATCTTCTTTTCGTTAATTAAATCCTGCACAACCTCTTTGATCAAGGCTTCGGTAAAATAAGATTGGTAATTCGTGCGGTTTGCGGCAGAACCATTTTTATTAAACACAAGCTTTTCTTTGACCGCGTCATCACGCTCCTGGGGCGAAATTTTACCAAGCTCTAGCATTTTTGCAAGCACAACTTCCTGCTTGCGTTTATTCTCCTCGGGATTGACAAAAGGGTCAAACCGTGTAGGAGACTGAGTAATGCCGGCAATACAAGCAGCCTCAGCAATGCTGAGCTTTGAAACATCTTTGTTAAAATAATTCAAAGAAGCGGCTTGAACGCCGTAGCAACCCTCCCCAAGATAAATAATATTCATATAATATTCAAGGATTTGTTCCTTGTTCATCTGCGTTTCCAGTGCCACAGCACGAAACATTTCACGGATTTTCCTGTCCGGTTTTGCGGATTTGTCTCCCGTAATGTTTTTCACAAGCTGTTGCGTAATGGTGCTTCCGCCGTAGTCTGAAGAACCTTTTAACACAAAATTAATCACAGCACCAAATGTGCGCTTGATGTCTACACCAAAATGACCGAAATAGCGTTCATCTTCAATGGCAACAAACGCATTGCCCATATGCTTTGGAATGTTATCCGTAGAAACCCACATGCTATTGAGATCGGCCCCCAAATGCTCATATTCTACATATTCACCGGACTGTTCAAGACCATATACATAGGAAGTTACATTCAGCTGATAGTCACCAATATCAAAATTAAGAGCCTCCACAATATAGGTTGATACGAAGCCAGCCCCGACAAGGCAAGAGATGATACCGATTGTAAGTAGTAGTATGCCAAAACCTTTGAAGAATGTTGTAAGACTGCTTTTCTTCCTTACCTTTTTCCCTTTGCTACCAAGAACCATATTTCCACCTGCTCTTTTTGCATTTTAATCTTTCATCTTATTAATTATAATATAAAAATTTTATGAATACAAGATATTTATGAAAAATAGTATGAAAATTTAATATTATGGGAATATAAAAGTAATATCATGCTGAAGGGAAGATGCAATTGAAGAATAAAATAATGCAATTCATCCTTGTTGGCATCATGTCATTTTCTCTCGGATTTTATTCGGGTGATATGGCGGTGAAGAGAAATATAAAGAGCACAAGCACTATTGCGGATAGTGCAACAGAGCAGGAGAAATACATGCTGAGGTTATGGGATGACAGAATATGGCTTTATGAATTCGTCGATAGTACATGGCAACCAAGCATTTGTGCAGACGATATAGAACCTCTTTCTCTTCGCGAGGAGGATTACAATGCATTATATATTGGAATAGAAACAAGCGATAAACAGATGCTACTGAGCATGATTGAGGACTTTAGCAGCTAAGAAAAACCCAAATTATATAAGGACTGGCACAACAGTAAATTACCTTGCATATAATATAAAACACCTAAAGAACGACGGTTTTTTGGGAAAATATTTTTTGAGGTGGTATATATGTTTGCGTATGCCCTCGGTTTACTTGCGCTTCTTGCAGTCAACACCTTTTTTTCTGCGTGTTATATAGGGAACACAGGTTCATTCCCGCAGCCGCTATCGCCCGAAGAAGAAGATTTCTATATTGAAAAATTCGGGAAGGGAGATCCGGAAGCCAAAAACGTTTTGATTGAAAGAAACTTAAGACTTGTAGCACATGTACTCAAAAAATACACATCCATTGGTTGTCGGGATAATGAAGATCTGATGTCCATTGGAACAATTGGTCTCATCAAAGGCATTACAACATTCAAAAACTCAAAAGGCACACGGCTTGCTACATATGCTGCTAAGTGCATTGAAAATGAAATTCTCATGTATATCAGAGCACAAAAAAAGCTTCAAAGCGAGGTTTCCTTTAGTGAACCGGTTGGAACGGACAGAGAAGGAAACGAAATTACTTTTATGGACGTGGTGGGGGATGACGGTGAGCATGTATTTGAACAAGCCGCTTTGAAAATTCAAGTCAAAAGGCTGTATCAAAAAATGAAAGAAGTTCTGCAAAAACGCGAGCGGCTGATTTTAATGTGGCGCTATGGACTTAAAAATCAGCAGGTCAAGACCCAGAGCGAAATTGCAAGAGAACTTGGCATTTCTCGTTCTTATGTATCCCGCATAGAAAAACGAGCATTGGAAAAACTCAGCTGTATCACTGAAGAGTGAATGTGAATGATTTAAATGATCATCTTTGAGTTTTGTAGAAGAATATTCACAGAATTATGATGTGAAAGTTGCTCATTTTGATAAGATGGGCGACTTTTTTTGTAAATGAAAGTTTTCTATTCTTTATTATAGTCGACTCTTCCTATTAATAAATGAATTTTCCGGTAATTATTCATATTTTTTTACATTTCGGACAGTATCCATAGATTTCTAATTTATGACCTGTTACTTCAAAATCCGTACTTTTATTCAGTGAGTTTTCGAGCTCTTTTAAAGGGCACTCATCAATATTAATAATCTTTGTACAACCTAAACAAATTAAATGGTGATGATGGCCCTCGTGAGCAATCGAAAATTTAGCGCATTGCCCCTCAATTAGCGTTGTTTTGGTAACAAGTTTTTTTGAAATCATTGCTTCTAAATTTCGATAGACCGTTGAAAGTGATGCATTAATGTTTGATTTGATAAGGTGCAAATATATTTCTTCAGCAGACATTGGAATATCAACACTTGTTAAATACTCCATGATGGCATGTCTCTGCTTCGTGCTTCTTAATCCGTTATTGAAAAGTACACCATTTTTTTCTGATTTTTGTGTCAAAAAAACACCTCCCTATACGTAATTCTATTCAGATAAATTTATTTTTCATGCTAAAGGTGACAAAATATATCAAGGCTGAAATGAGGGTGATCGTCGCTCCCGTTGCAGAACCCCAATAATAGGATAGGATAAGTCCTGCAATCCCTGAAATCATAGCAATTGCAATTGAATAAAGATGATACTGCCCCATGTTTTTTGCGATATTGCGTGCTCCGGCACCGGGCAAGATTAAAAGTGAATTAATAATAAGAAGACCAACCCACTGGATGGAAATCGTGACAATAATTGCAATGACTACCGTAAATAATAACTCTATCGTGAATACCCTTATGCCGCGGCTTCCCGCGATGGACGAATGAATGCTTAAAACCAATAAATGATTAAATGCAACAATCCAAAAAGCAATAACAAGGATTAGCACGATAAAAACAAGTATAATGTCATTTGGGGAAACGCTGAGCAAATCACCAATTAATAGGTAAGAATATTTTTGAAAACCGCCGCCTTTGGATAAAATAACAAGTCCCAAAGATATTGCAGCGGATGAAAAAACACCAATGATGGTATCGGTTGACATCGTGTTTCCTCTTTTAATGACAACAATAAAAATAGCAAAAATGATAGCGAAAACGATCATCGTCCAAATCGGTGTTTTTAGTCCCAAGAGTACACCAATGCCTATTCCGGTAAGTGCAGAATGCCCAATTGAATCAGAAAAAAAGGCCATTTTATTATTCACAACCATTGTACTCATAATTCCTAATATCGGCGTGATAATAAGCACTGCAAGTAATGCATTTTTCATAAAAAAGTGACTTGTAAAGGAAAATGGCAACACATAATCCACAAAGCTGTACCATAATTGCATTACGAAGAACACGCTCCTTTACCACTTTGATAAGAAATCCTACCGAAATCCTTCACAAAACAGGCGTTTTCAAACACTTCCTGAGGAGTTCCTGCACAGATGACTTTTTTATTGATATAAACAATTCTATCCGCATACTTAGCCACAAAAGGTAAATCATGTGAAATAATGATAATGGTCATATCGTATTTTTTGCGCAATTCAGATACGGTATGGTAGAAAACCTCCATTCCACTGACGTCCACTCCTGAAACAGGCTCATCTAGCAGAAGAATATCGGGAATTGGGTCAAGCGCAAGTGCAAGAAGAACACGTTGCATCTCGCCTCCGGATAAAGCGCCTAATCTTCTGTCTATCGTATATTCTACACCGAAGCTTTTCAAATTGTCAATGACCCTTTTGCGAAACTTCGCGGTGTGAAATAACCAAACAGGTCTATTCGATCTACATGCTGCAAAAAGATCTAAAACACTTGCCGGAGTCGTTTTATCAAAATCTAGCTGCTGAGGCACATAACCGATAAGGGGATGATTGATATGAGTTTCCTTTTCATCGTGGAATAAAAGCCTGCCCTTATGCGGTATTTCTCCCAAGATTGCTTTGAAAAGAGTGCTTTTTCCAGCACCGTTCGGGCCAATGATTGCGGTTAATTCACCGCAATGAATATGTAAATTCACATCGGTTATAATTTCGTTATTTCCTCGAGATACCGAGAAATTCTCGATCTTTGTACAGCACAGGTTACAACTTTTTACTCTTTCTATCATTTATTTTAAAGCCTCTTTCAAAACATTTAAATTCTGTTCCATCACTTTGATGTAGGCATCATAATCCCCATTTGCCTCGCCGGTTACGACGGGGTCTAATGTATAAAGCTTTGCGCCTGTCTCTTTCGAAATGGCATCAGCTGACTTTGCAGGATACTGGGGCTCAGCAAATAACGCCTTTACCTGTGAACGCTTGACAATGCGAATGGTTTCTTCTAATTCCTTTGCCGAAGGCTCCGTGCCGGGCTCACGCTCCACTACGGAAACAATTTCAAGATTAAACTCCTGTGCAAAATATGGAAATGCCTCATGGAAGGTGACGATATTGCGATTTTGTATTCCTACCATGGCTGCATGCATTTTTATTCTTTGCGCATCTAGCTTCTTAATATACACATTTGCATTTTCTTTATATAATAACGCATTTGTGGGATCTATGACGGCAAGCGTGTCTGCAATATTTTGCACCTGCTTCATTGCATTTGAAATGCTTACCCAAACATGTGGATTCCCTTCCTCTGCGCCTTCCTCCTCAATAAGCTCAATTCCCAAAGATGCTTCCACGATTTTTAAATTTGGTAATTGCAAAATCACTTTGTCCAAGAATTGTTCCATACCGGCACCATTGACAACAAAAGCCTGAGCCGTTTCAATGGTCTTCATATCATCGGTTGTAAGGGTATAATCGTGCAAGCAACCGGTTTGCGGTTTGGTCATATTCAAAACCTTTACATTGGGAATATCTTTTGCTACATTGATGGTATGAATATAGATTGGATAAAACGAAGTGACAATACTGAGTGACTTTTCGTTTGACTGTGACGTTTGCAGTTGACCAGAAGTATTGGGGGATGGGGATTTTCCTGCACATCCGGCAAAGCACGCTGCAAATAGAGCTAAGATAACCAGAATAGATAGTACTTTCAATTTCATTTGATTGCCTCCTTGCAAATGCAAACGATTTGCATTTGCAAGTATTATACATCACTCTCATTTATTTTGCAATACTTTTCTGCTTTTTTCTCAATTTAAATTAAAAAAGATTTGACAAGACAATGGGATTGTGTTAAACTATGAACGATTTAAGAAAGTCATGAAGTCTTTCACATCATAATATAGTTACATATAAAACAAAACACCCATGAAGGGCTTGCTGTATGAAACGGCATTTCTTTTTGGGTTATTTTATTTTGTGAAGGAGTCGATACGATGCATATGGCTGATGCGTTAATTTCACCGGCAGTCGGCGGTACGTTATTTATTGCTACCGCAGGGGTAGCTGCCTATTCAATCAAAAAAATAAAAAATGATTTGGATGACAAGAAAATTCCTTTGATGGCAGTAATGGGTGCATTCGTTTTTGCATCGCAAATGATTAATTTTTCTATTCCGGGCACTGGTTCAAGTGGGCATATTGGAGGTGGCATGTTGCTTGCAATATTGCTGGGTCCATATGCCGGATTTTTGACGATGGCTTCAATTTTGCTCATTCAGGCGTTATTTTTCGCTGATGGCGGATTGCTTGCATATGGTTGTAATGTATTTAACCTTGGCTTTTATTCTTGCTTTATTGCTTACCCGATGATTAATAAATGGTTTTCTCAAAAAAGTCTCAGTGCAAAGCGTATTTTTGGTGCATCGATGATTTCATCTTTGGTGGCGCTACAATTAGGCGCTTTTAGTGTTGTTTTAGAGACTCTTTTTTCAGGGAAAACGGAATTGCCCTTTGGTACTTTTACCTTAATGATGCAGCCAATTCATTTGGCTATAGGCGTAGTAGAAGGTCTTGTTACCGCAGCTGTGGTCACTTTTGTATGGAAATCACGACCGGAAATTTTAGAAAATGCGGCACTTGGAGAAGCATATGGCAAAATATCAATGAAAAAAGTACTTTCTGTGCTTGGCATTTTGGTCATTGTCATTGGCGGTTCACTTTCATGGTTTGCCTCTTCTCATCCGGACGGACTGGAATGGTCTATGTTTAAAACTGCCGGTACAACTGAGCTTATAGTACCGGATGCAATACATCAAGTGCTATCGGAAACTCAGGGCAAGACTGCTTTTTTACCTGATTATGGATTTATAACGAATGAGGGCGAGGAGGCCGTAACTGAGGAAGAGGCTTGGCCGGCTGTCAGTGCAGGGACAAGTGTTTCAGGGCTTGTAGGAGGATTTCTAACACTTACTTTGGCTGCAATAACAGGTTTAATCATCAATGGCTGTAAACGGAAAAAGCGGAAAATCGCCTCATAAATAATGCATTTTGGACGAGGCAATCACCTTGCCCTATGTTTTTTTTATTACGGCCCAAGTAATCACTTAATAAAATGCTTGAAAAATCATTTTATTTGTTGTACAATAGAATAAGAATTCTATGCATATGATGGAGGTTTACATGCGTATTGCAGTAGTTGATGGGCAAGGTGGCGGCATTGGGAAAGCAATTGTTGAAAAACTCAGAATAGCCTTTGGGAGTGAGATCGAAATATTTGCACTTGGCACCAATGCATTTGCAACATCACTGATGTTAAAAGCGGGTGCAAATGATGGGGCCTCTGGTGAAAATGCTGTTGTTGTCAATGTACCTAAGGTGGATATTATTGTTGGCAGTATTGGCATTATTGCTGCCAATTCAATGCTCGGAGAGGTTACGCCTTTGATGGCACAAGCAATCTCTCAAAGCGAAGCGAAAAAGATATTAATCCCGCTTAATCGATGTAATATTTTGGTGGTTGGAGTTAAAAATGAACCACTTCCTCATTATGTGGATTTTGTCATTGAATCAATCAAAATAATGGTAAGGGGTGAAGGCAATGTGTGAAGCAAATGTATATTTACTGGATAAGGATGGCAAGGAAAAGCTCTTATTGGAATCTGTTGATACACTCATCCCACAGGGGGATGAAGTCATACTAGAAAACATTTTCAGCCAAAGAAAGACGGTTCGTGCCACAATTAAGGAAATGGCTTTGGTTGAGCACAGAATTGTTCTCAAAGCGCGAGAAGACTAAGTGCAAGCTCCAGAAAAGCCTATCGATTATTTCGATAGGCTTTTTATATTCTTAGAGAAATAAAACGATATGGAAAGCAAACTTGACATTTATCAAAGATTGTGATATTATTAATGTAAAGCATGCTTTCCATCAACTTATAAAGGAGCGATGATGTGAAAAACAAATTAGAGGAAATTCGAAGAGCAAGAGGAATTCGCCAAGAAGAACTTGCTGCTATTTTAGAAGTATCAAGGCAAACAATCGGCTCGCTTGAAAATGGGCGCTATAACCCATCCATTATTTTGGCA
>CAZQDP010000026.1:0-15870 GCA_964592375.1 uncultured Eubacteriales bacterium
GTGTCCCTTTGGGATTGGAGTGGCATCAACGGCGGAGTTTGATTTTTAATTTTGAATATTGCACAATATAGATGTGATTAAATATGACGGATAGAGAGACTTAGCTACAAGTTAGAAATGCGTTTATACAGCGAAAAGTGGGGCATTCGACTCCAAATGATGAAGGATGGATCGCTTTGAATTTTAGAAGCCTTACGAATGCAAAATCCCACTGCAACGCCTAAAGGCGCAGTGCAGTAGGAAGATATGATAGTATGAAATCGATTTGTGAGGCAAGACAATATAAAATGAACAAAAAAAGCCAGCGAAAAACGCTGGCTTTTTGGATATCTTTATTTTATTCTTATCTTATTAAAAATCTACCTTTGCCAAAAAACAGAAGTCATTTCATCAAACCATTTACTTTACTGCGCCAGCTTATATTTATCGTGCAAGGCGATGACTGCCCTTTCGGCATCTTTTTGATCAATGAGTACCGAAACCTTGATTTCCGAGGTGGAAATCATATGGATATTAATATCCGATTCATACAGCGCTTCAAACATTGCGGCCGCAACGCCTGCATTATTGACCATGCCGGCACCCACGATGGACACCTTGGATACATCAGAGGTATATGCGATATTGCTATAGCCGATGGTTTGCTTATTGGCTTCAAGGATTTCAAGAGCGGTTTCTAAATTGCCCTGGGATACCGTAAAGCTAATATCCTTTAAATCATTTCTGCCAATGGATTGTAAAATGATATCGACGTTAATTTTATGTTTGGCAAGCAGTGAGAATATTTGATACGCTTTCCCCGGCTTATCCTCTAACTCTATTAAAGCAATCCTTGCCACATCATTATCTCTTGTAACCCCTCTTACCAGCATTTTTTCCACAGCTTCTACCTCCTTCACATATGTGCCTTCAACTTTATGAAAACTTGATTTTACCACAAGGTTAATATGATATTTCTTTGCGAGCTCAACGGAGCGATTATGGAGCACATTGGCGCCAAGGCTTGCAAGCTCAAGCATTTCGTCATATGAGATATCGCTTAATTTTTTTGCATCCGGTACAATGCGTGGGTCTGCGGTATAAATACCATCCACATCCGTATATATTTCGCATACATCCGCCTTGAGTGCGGCCGCAAGGGCAACTGCCGAGGTATCCGATCCGCCTCTTCCTAGCGTAGTAATATCCCCATATTGATTAATCCCCTGAAAACCGGCTACCACAACAATGCTTTTCTTATCCAGTTCATGCAAAATCCTGTCGCAACCGATGGTTTTAATTCTTGCGCCGGCGTATACATTGTCCGTCTGAACATCCGCTTGCCAGCCAGTGAGCGAAATGCAGGGTGCACCCAACTTTTCCACTGCCATTGCAAGAAGCGCAATGGAAATTTGCTCTCCGGAGGATAGCAGCATATCCATTTCCCTTTTGGATGGCGCAGTGTTAATCTCCTTTGCCTTTGCGATGAGGTCGTCCGTAGTATCTCCTTGGGCGGATACAACCACCACCACCGAATGGCCTTGGCGATAGGCATCCACTATTCTACCTGCAACATTGAGCACTCTTTTCGCATCGGCAACAGAACTGCCGCCAAATTTTTGAACAATTAAACTCAAATAAAACCCTCCTTAAATATTTAACGTATATGATGCAATTAAGCAAGTTGTATTCTGATTTTCTGCTTGCACAAACCAAGCTTTCCAATAAGTCTTTTGGCATCGCGCTCGGACATATGGGGGATGATAAAGGCAAATTCATCCTCTTGCCCTGGCAGATGGTGAATTGCATATCCCAGAGCCTTCACAGCCTCTAAATCCGATAATCCGGCCCGAACAAACCATGCCGATGAGGTGTCCTCAATATCCACCAGATTATCCTCCCTGGGCATATCCCAAACAATGGGAGCCGCAAGCGCCGTTTTCCGTACAATATCAATGATATCGCCCACTACAGCGCTGGCAGTTGGTAATTTTCCTGCACCCTTGCCATAAAACATCACCTCACCGATGGCATCTCCCAAAACGGTAATTCCATTGAACACATCATCCACACCGGAGAGTGAATTGGTCATGGGAAGAAGCAGGGGGCTCACTCTGGCAAAAACATGAGAACCCATCCGGCGACTAAGGCCGATAAGCTTAATGGCATATCCCATTTGTGAGGCATATTGCATATCGACAAGTGTAATGCCGCAAATGCCTTCGGTATGTACTTTATTGGCATCCACCTGGCTGCCAAATGCCAAGGAAGACAGTATAGAAATCTTTCTGCATGCATCGTGTCCCTCAATATCCGCTGCCGGATTTGCCTCTGCATATCCTTTTTGTTGCGCATCGGATAGGGCACGCTCAAAACTCATGCCCTCTTTCAACATTTTGGTGAGTATATAATTGGTTGTTCCGTTTAAAATACCCATAATTTCGCTGATTTCATTGGCAGCAAGGCACTGATGCAAAGGACGAATGATGGGAATACCTCCGCCCACGCTTGCTTCGAATAAATAGCTGACACCCTGCTTTTTCGCAATATTTAAAAGCTCGGCACCATAGGTTGCCACCAATTCCTTATTGGAGGTTACAACACTTTTTCCGGCAAGCAGTGCTCTCTTTGTATATTCATATGCTGGCTTTATGCCGCCGATAACCTCTGCTATAATTCCCACCGAAGGGTCATCCAATACTGCCTCAAAATCTCGTGTAAATAATGCCGCTTTGGGATGAGTGGAAAAATCGCGAATATCAACAATATAGGCAATCTCAATCTTTTCTCCGGCACGGCGGGCAATCCCCTCCGCATTCTTTTCAATTACCTCGTCTACCCCTGAACCCACGGTACCATAACCCAGTATAGCAACCTTTGCCATTAGAAAATTACCCCCTTGCAATGATTTCCACTTTATTTACTCCAAAAATGCGTTTAATTTGCTCCAAAAGCTCATCTGTATTCATTCCTCCCGTCGCCTGAAAGGAAATGGTAATGTTGGCACTGCCATTGACAGGTATATTTTGATTTATGGTCAAAATATTCGCACCACTTTTGGCAAGTGTACCCAATATATCCGACAAAACACCCGGTTTATCTTTCAGTACAAAAAAAAGGGTTATGATTCCTCCGTCCGACATTTCGGAAAATGAAAATACATAATCCTTATACTTATAATATGCACTTCGACTAATACCGGATTGCTCTGCCGCTTTATTGATGGTAGTGTTGCCTTGTGCAATGAGTTTCTTCGCACAAAGTACTCCCTCAAATACCTTTGGCAATATGGAGGCTTCCACCAATATATAGGTATTCTTCATCACGATTTGTACACCACCCAAAAACAAACGTATTTATACAGTGTATCATAACACATTCTTTACATAAAATCAAGTTCCTTTTTCATTTTCATTCAATAAAGAGAAAAGCAGATGAAATTTTACTTGATAATTGGTTAATATTATGATAAAATGATATGAAAAGTGAAAATGTAAAGGGGTTTGATACTAATGGCAAGTAAAGATTTTCTTTTATCCGTCGTGGTGCCGATGTATTATGAGGAAGAGGTCGCACAGGAATGCTACAATCGCCTCACCCGCGTACTTGAAAGTCATTTTAACTATGAGCTTGTATTTGTAAACGATGGCAGTACGGACGGCACACTGCCTATATTGCAGGATATTGCAAAAAAGGATCAGCGTGTGCGCGTCATTTCCTTTGCCCGTAACTTTGGTCATCAAATTGCAGTTACCGCAGGGGTGGACAAGGCCCGCGGGGATGCTATTGTAATTATTGATGCAGACCTGCAAGACCCGCCGGAGATCATTCCCGATATGGTAAGCCTCTGGCAACAGGGATACGATGTCGTGTATGCCAAGCGTAAAAAGCGCAAAGGAGAAAGCGCTTTTAAGCTGATGACGGCCAAGCTTTTTTATCGTTTCTTAGCTTCCATGACAGATATAAAAATCCCCACGGATACAGGCGATTTTCGGTTAATAGACAAGCAGGTTGCCGAGGTTTTTCGAAAAATGCCGGAACGCAATCGTTTTATTCGAGGGATGATCAGCTGGATTGGTTTTCATCAAATCCCCTTGGAATATGAACGGGACGAACGTTTTGCAGGGGAAACCAAATATCCCCTCAAAAAGATGCTAAAATTTGCGAGCGATGGGATTATTTCCTTTTCTGCTAAGCCGCTTAAATGGATGCTTAGTATCGGATTTTGGTCCACGATGTTAGCCATGGTGCTGTTTGTCTATGCGGTTGTTTGCAAATTCATTGGCAGCCCAGAGTCCGGCTGGGCTTCCCTCATGGCTGTGATGGCTTTTCTGGGTGGTGTTCAGCTGCTTTCCATTGGTCTCTTGGGCGAATATGTGGCCAGAATATATGATGAAAGCAAGGGGCGCCCACTCTATATCATTGCAAAAGAGATTAATATGGATTGAGGAATAAATAGAATGATCATCGATTTTCACACTCATTGCTTTCCCGGTGCACTAGCTGAGCGTGCTATTATGCAGCTAGAAAAAGTGTCCGGTCAGAAGGCGCACCTGCGCGGACGGGTGGAGGATATTTCGCTATCTATGGAAAGGGCAGGCATTGATTACAGTGTGGTGCTCAGCATTGCGACAAAGCCCGAGCAAACACCTGCAGTGAATGATTTTGCCATATCGATGCAAACCATAAAAGGCATTATTCCCTTTGGCAGTGTTCACCCCCTGTATTCCAAATGGGAATATGAGCTCTCACGGCTGCATGAAGTCGGCATCAAGGGCATAAAATTACATCCGGATTATCAAAAAATACGTGCAGATGCGCAGGAAGTGATTGACTTATGTGCATTTGCCGCTTCCCTTGGGATGGTGGTAGTGCTCCACAGCGGCGTGGATATTGGCTTGAAAGAGCCGTATCACTGTACCCCCGAAATGGCACGAAGGCTTATTGATGCCGTTGGCGGCGATCATTTGGTCATGGCTCACATGGGTGGCTATGGGTTTTGGGAGGAAGTAGAGCGGTGCCTTGTCGGCACCCGTGTATGGATAGATACAAGCTATTGTCTTCCTCGCATGGAACGCGCCCGGCTACTGCGTATCATGGAAAACCATCCTCGCATTCTTTTTGGTACCGATTCTCCTTGGGATGATCAAAAGGAGCAGCTTGCGATACTGCTTGGCCTCCCCATTGATCAGGAGCTTGTGCAAAAAATCTTATGGAAAAACGCAGCGTCCTTGCTTGCACTTTGAAAGGATTTGATTAAAAGATGAATAAAGTAGCTTTATCTATTGCACTATCCATGCTTCTTCTGTGTGCGTGTGCAGGAAATAATATCACTCCTCCTGCAGAGCCAACACCGGAATACCAGCGCATTATGATGAAGAACGATAAGTTTATGGACGGATATTATGCAGGATATTTAGTGAAAATCGCAAAAAATAAGGTCACCATCAACACGGAGGGCGAGCTTTTTGAATATAAATTAACGGATACAAGCAAAAAGCATATTGCGGAGCTTGGTATCGTTTTAAACGATGCGGTCATGGTGGCTTTTGAAATTAATCAGGACGGAAGTCGTACTGCCACTGCCCTTGAAAAGGTTGTCAATTAACGAAAGGACGTGTCTTGCATGAAACGATGGGTAGATGAATTTAGAGAATTTGTATCCAAGGGCAATGTGCTGGATATGGCAGTGGGTGTGATCATCGGTGGTGCATTTTCCAAAATCATCACCTCTCTTGTTAATGATGTCATTATGCCACTGCTCAGCATTCTCCTTGGGAAAATCAATATTTCCTCGCTGACCTACACATTGCCGGCTGTAGCCGGTGCCACTTCGGAGGTTGTGCTCAAATATGGAAACTTTTTGCAGAACATTTTAGACTTTTTTATCATTGCACTATGTATCTTTATGATGATAAAGGCAATCAATAAATTAAAAAACACCTTACCAGCTAAGCCCAAGGAAACAGCCGAAAAGCCACCAGAGGCTTCAGCTGAGGAAAAATTGTTGGTAGAAATACGAGATCTTTTAAAAAAGCAAACAGACTAACCCGCCGGGGAGAAGCAGCTTTAAAATTGGAAAGGAATGGACAGACCTATGAAATATCTTGTACTGCTATGCGATGGCATGGCAGACTATCCGCTACCCGAATATGGTGGGAGGACACCTATGGAAATTGCCGATAAGCCATGTATGGATGCACTCGCTGGGGCAGGAGTGGTGGGTTTGGTAAAAACGGTGCCCGATCATTTGCCGGCAGGCAGTGATGTGGCTAATCTATCGGTCATTGGCTATGATCCGGATATCTACTATACCGGCCGCTCTCCCTTAGAGGCGGTCAGTATCGGAATACCTTTGCAAAGTGATGATATTACCTTCAGATGCAATTTGGTAACCTTATCGGATATGGAGCCCTATCGCGAGAAGACCATGGTTGATTACAGCGCCGATGAGATTACCACAGAGGAAGCCGCTGAGCTTATTCATGCTGTTCATGAGGCCTTTTCAAATGATGAAATATCTTTCTATCCCGGCATCAGCTATCGGCATATCATGGTCCTGCACAATGCCGAGATGGACTTTTCCTTTACTCCACCTCATGATATTTCGGGGCGCTCCATTGCAGAGCACTTACCTAAGGGGAAATACAGCGACCACCTTTGCGCGATGATGGAAAAAAGCTATGCAATATTAAAGGAGCATCCTATCAATCAAAGCCGCATATCACGCTTACTTCGCCCTGCCAATTCCATTTGGCTATGGGGAGAAGGAAAAAGTCCTGTGCTCACGCCATTTAGCCAAAAATTTGGCATGAGGGGCAGTGTTGTTTCGGCCGTTGACCTTGTCAAGGGAATTGGGAAAGCCGCCGGCATGGAAGTGATTGAAGTTGCCGGTGCCACCGGAAATATCCATACCAATTATGAAGGAAAAGCAGAGGCTACTTTGCGTGCCTTTGAAAATGGAAGCTCCTTTGTATATCTGCACTTTGAAGGGCCAGACGAATGTGGCCATCGAGGTGAAATTGAAAACAAAATAAGGTGTATTGAATATATTGATAAAAAGGCCCTTTCACCCATTAAAAAGGCCTTGGATGAGCGTGGCGAGCCTTATGCGATATTAATTCTTCCCGATCATGCTACGCCTTTGTCCCTTCGCACCCATACCCGCGAGGCAGTTCCTTATTTACTATATAGCAGTGCAAATAAGGCAGGGTTCTCACTTTGTTTCAGTGAGAAAACCGCAGCCGCTTCCGGCGTTTATACGGAGAAGGGCCACGAGCTCACTGCACTTCTTTTTCAAAGTGAAAAATAATTTTTTTATGGCAACCAAAAAAATGCCGCTAAACTAATTTAAAAAAATGGAGGGAGAAAATGCCTGATAGACACAAAAAGGTACTTATTTTCGCACTTTATATCGCACTGGGTGCCGCTTTTCTTTATTTTGTATTGCCACGCCTGCTGGTGATCTTTTTGCCATTTATTATTGCATATATCTTGGCAAAAATGATAGAGCCCTTGGTGCACATGCTGGAGGGAAGGTTTAGAATTCACCGAAAGGTAGGTAGCATCATTGGTCTTCTTATTGCTACCGGCATTATCGGCCTGATGATTTCCACCTTGGTCATGCGCATTTATGATGAAATTCGGGGGCTAATTGTTAATTTCCCATTCATTAAAGCTAACTTTATTGAATATGCAACGTTTTTTATCAATAGCGGCCCCGGCAAAAGCTTGCCCGCCTCTATGAAGGATACCATCATGGATATACTCGGAAATATGAACGGCTACATTTGGACCTTTATGAGCCCATTTACGGACAATTCGTTCGGAATTGCAAAGCGTGTATTGTCGAGTGTGCCATCTACGCTGATCTTTGTTATCGTTACGCTGTTTTCTACCTATCTGATCAGCTCCGATAACCGCAATATCTACAAGGGAATACTCAGTGTTATGCCAGAAGGCTTTGGGGAAAAAATGTCCCGCACCAAAAATACGCTGACCTTTGCCCTTGGCGCGTATCTTAAGGCTCAGCTCATTCTGATGAGTCTTACCTTTATTCAAATGTGCATTTGGTTTTTATGCCTGCATGTCAATTATGCGCTGGCAATGGCGTTTATCACCGCCATAGTGGATGCACTGCCCTTTCTCGGCACCGGAACCCTGCTTATTCCTTGGGCCGCATTTTGCTTTGTGACGGGAAATTACTCCATGGGCGTGGCCCTTTTGATTGCTTACGGCGTGGCATTTACCATCCGCCAATTTTTAGAACCGAAGCTGGTAAGCGTACAAATTGGATTACATCCTCTGATTACCATTATGTCTATTTATGTCGGACTGACCACATTTGGATTTTTTGGCGTGGTACTGGGTCCTGTGGTTGCCATTATTATTGTAGACATTATCAAAACCAGTCGGGAAGCAAGAGACGCAAATATCGATAGTAAATAATTTAAAAGGGGGAATATTCATGTGGAGCAGAGCAGAACTAAAAAGCCGTGCATGGCAATTACTGAAGACATCCTATTGGGAAGCATTTTTGGTCAGTGTCATCATCGTATTTGCGGGGGGGAGCAGTAGCCCAAGCTTTAACTTTCATTTTGGTGGAATGGATAAAGATTTTTTTAAAAAAGGGTATATGGATCCATCCATCGCACACAGCTCCTTGCTGCCGCTTATATTCGCCTTTATTATTGCGATTGTCATTGTGGCTGTTATTGTACTTACTGCATATTTTATTTTCCTTGGTGCGCCCATTGCCGTTGGCGGAAGAAGATATTTTATAAGAGCGGCACAAAATGAAAAAAGCATGAACCATATTTCCTTTGCACTGCATAAGGGCATTTATTTTGATGTTGTTAAAGCAATGCTACTGAAAAACGTTTATAATTTTTTATGGTTTTTGCTATTGATTATCCCAGGTATCGTCAAGGCATATGCGTATGAAATGGTCCCCTATATTTTAGCTGACAATCCAAACATCGGCTCCAAACGGGCCATAGCGCTGAGTAAAAATATGACACAAGGCTGGAAGGGTGCCATGTTTGTGCTCGATCTTTCTTTTCTTGGTTGGTACTTATTAGGAACACTTGCACTGTTTATCGGTGTTCTTTTTGTGCATCCCTATATGAACGCCACCAAAGCACAATTGTATTTGTCCTTGCGCCAAAACGCACTGGACATGGGCATGTGCAGCTACGAAGAACTTCTACTAACAAAGACCATGGAATAAAGGAATTTATCCGCACAAATGAGGCTAGCAAGTTCAGATGATGATGGAGGGCTTGTTTCTAAGTCATGATGCCTACTGGCGAGAGAAAGCCTGAAATAAAGAGCTAAAAAATGAGAGGATGCGCGAGCGCATCCTCTTTGTTTTTGCCTTCTCGTCCTATGCATGCTAAAATTTTTCCCAGTGCATGACCTGGTGCAAGGACTTTTTACTTGGCCTTGGTTGCTCGCTGGAATAACCAATTGCTATACAAGAAAATAATTTTATTCCCTTTGGAGCTTCAAATAATGCATCAATCTCAGGAGCATACGGCTTTTTATTTCCCGCAACCCAGCAAGAGGCAAGGCCATGCGCCTTTGCCGCAAGCAATATGTTTTGTGTAGCTGCAGCGCCATCCTCCACCTCGTATTTTGTCTCTTCGCAGAAGACCAAAATACACGCCGGCGCATCTGCAATAAATTTGCCATACTCAGTGATATCTGCCAGACGCTTTTTTCTTATAGAATCTGTACAAATAACAAAATGCCATGGCTGCACATTACGCCCAGACGCTGCAAGCCGTCCGCAGTCCACTATATCCTCTAAAACTTCCTTGCTCACCGGTGTGTTTAAATACTGACGAACACTCCGTCTTTCTTTTAACACCTTCATTGCATCCACAAAATAATCCTCCTTTTTTTAACGATTCCGTGCTATGTGAGAGGATGTTACATCCCTCATCGCTATTTTTGTAAGCATACCACTTTTATCTGTCTTTTTCAAGACGATTTTTTCTAATCTTTTTTTCTTCTTTATGTTGTAGGGTATGTTCTTGCTTGATATTCAATTCTAATCGTAACGATAACTACTCATTTTTCATATACTTGTAATAAGGTAAGTTCTGTTGCAAAGGAGGTTTTTGCATGGTGATAAAGATTTTTCCTTTACATGAATTACCAATCGGACAAAAGGCGAAAATTAAAACGCTCACTGCCGATGGCAATATGAAAAGAAGAATGTTAGACTTAGGACTCATCTCGGATACGCTGGTTGAGGCTTTGCAACGAAGCCCGTCGGGCGACCCTGTGGCATACTTTATTCGCGGAGCCGTTATTGCGCTGCGCATAGAAGAAGCGTCAAAGATACTTGTTGAAGTATTATAAGCATATTTTGAGCTGTCACATTTCGTATAACCATATGGCATTTTGCATTATATTCTTTGCTACCCCTTAGAGATGTGTACTATCGCGTAAGTATATGCACCGCATAAGTAAAAGCCTTATAGCAATGACACAGCTCCTTCATTTTATTTGCCCAAAACATAAGGAGGATTATTCGGTATGGGACATACAAACCAAAAAGCAAGCACAGGCGCACCTTGCATTTTGCGCGCCTTGCCTAACGACAAGGTTATTGCACTGGCGGGAAACCCAAATGTGGGAAAAAGCACCGTATTTAATGCGCTCACAGGGCTTAATCAGCATACCGGCAACTGGCCCGGCAAAACGGTTGCAAATGCACAGGGTAAGTACAAGCACAAAGACAAGGAATTTTTGATGATAGATATCCCCGGTACGTATTCGCTCATGGCTACCTCACCTGAAGAAGAGGTGGCAAGAGATTTTATATGCTTCGGCCAACCGGATGCGACAATCGTTGTAACCGATGCGACATGTCTTGAAAGAAATTTAAATTTGGTTCTGCAAACACTGGAAATAACAAACAAGGTGGTTGTATGTGTTAATCTTGTAGATGAAGCAGAGCGACGGCGCATACGGATTGATTTCAAAGCGCTTTCTATTCGGCTTGGTGTTCCTGTTATTCCTACCAATGCCAGAAGCAAAAAAGGGTTAAAAGAGCTGATGGATGCCGTTTATGATATTGCATGCGGTAAAATGGTGCCAAACCCGATAAAGCTTACATATGGGCATGAAATAGAATCAGCCATTGCACTCCTAGCGCCAAGGATTTGCCAGCTCACAGAGGGGAAAATCAATCCCCGATGGGTTGCTTTGAAATTATTTGATCAGGATTTCGCGCTGCTTGGCCTTATTAATGCACAAGTAGGCTTTCCCCTCACGGATGATCCGGAGCTTTGCCGGCTGATGGAGAAGGCACGGGAAAAATTATACGAGAATGGCATTGACAAGAATGATTTGTGGGTAAAAATTGTATCCAGGCTTGTTATTTTTGCCGAGGGAATATGCTGCGGCACGGTGACCTTTGAAAATGCGCAATATAACAGCATGGACAGAAAGATTGACAGTGTGCTGACCTCGAGGATTTTTGGCATACCCATTATGATTGGTTTATTGGGAGTCGTATTCTGGCTGACCATTATAGGTGCCAATTATCCTTCAAAAATGCTTGCGAATTTTCTTTTTTGGATCGAAAATAATCTTACCCTGTTTTTTACATGGGCAGGTACGCCTCCTTGGGTTCACGGCGCATTGGTTCTTGGCATTTACAGAACACTGGCATGGGTGGTTTCGGTCATGCTTCCACCCATGGCGATATTTTTTCCTTTGTTTACGCTACTTGAGGATGTAGGATATTTACCAAGAGTTGCGTTTAACCTGGATAACTTTTTTAAAAAGTCCTGCACAAACGGAAAACAATCACTGACCATGTGTATGGGACTGGGCTGCAACGCCGCAGGGGTCACCTCGTGCAGAATTATTGATTCTAAAAGAGAGAGACTCATTGCAATCATCACCAATGCTTTTGTCCCCTGCAATGGTCGCTTTCCTACATTAATTGCTGTCATCACCATGTTTTTTGCAGGATTTGTTGCAGCACCGCTTCAGTCGGTTATATCCACTTTGCTGCTCACAGGAGTGATTGTTCTTGGAGTTTTGATGACGTTTATCATCTCAAGGATACTTTCAAATACAATTCTCAAAGGGCTGGCCTCCTCATTTACCCTTGAGCTCCCACCCTATCGCAAGCCTCAGATAGGAAAAGTCATTGTCCGGTCTGTTTTTGATAGGACTATATTTGTCCTTGGCAGAGCGGTAGCGGTAGCAGCACCGGCAGGCCTTGTGATATGGATGCTTGCAAATATCACCGTTTCGGATCAAAGTCTTTTAACCTATTGTGCGAATTTTTTAGGTCCCTTTGCAACCTTACTGGGGCTTGATGGCTATATTCTGCTGGCATTCATCCTTGGACTTCCCGCAAATGAAATTGTCCTGCCGATTATTATCATGAGCTATATGGCTACGGGACAACTATCGGAGATAGAAAGCATAGATGAGCTCAGGCAGCTTCTTATTTCTCACGGGTGGACGTGGCTGACGGCAGTTTGTGTTATGCTTTTTTCGCTCATGCACTGGCCCTGCGCAGCGACTTTATGTACAATAAAAAAAGAAACGCAAAGCCTCAAATGGACAGTCGTCTCCTTTGTTGTTCCAAGCCTTGTTGGGATGATCATTTGTTTTATAATAGCAAGCGCAGTGCGGCTGCTTGGACTATTATAATAAGGTCCCGGTGGGAGGCAGGCACTGCTGATACCTCCCTGGGAAATGTTAGCAAATGTATTTTAAAGAAACATCAGCAGGCTCACTGCCATGACCATCATTCCTGCTACAAGCCCATAAATGGAAAGATGCGCTTCGCCATATTCTCTTGCCATGGGCAAGAGTTCATCCAAGGAGATGAATACCATAATCCCTGCAACGCAAGCAAACAGCAAGCCAAAAACCACATCATTAAAGAATCGATATAAAATGAGGTATCCGATAACAGCGCCCACCGGTTCCGACAACCCCGAAAGAAAAGATAGCCTAAATGCTTTTTTCTTGTCTCCCGTAGCATAATACACGGGAATAGAAACGGCAATTCCTTCGGGTATATTGTGTATTGCAATGGCAACGGCGATAGCGATACCGAGCGAGGGATCTTTTATGGCGGAGGTAAATGTTGCAAGTCCTTCAGGGAAATTATGAATAGCTATTGCCAGTGCTGTAAATGTACCCATTCTCATCAGGCGATTTTTATCCAGATCCTCTTTTTTTACATTGAGTTCCTCCACCCTGCGAAGCTCATGAGGATTATCGGCCGAGGGAACAATCTTATCGATCACTGCAATTAAAATAATTCCTGCAAAAAATGCCGCAACCGTAGCCCAGGAACCAGTCTTGATGCCGAGCTCGGCCACCAGTGAATCCTTTGCTTTTGCAAATATCTCAATCATCGACACATAAATCATAACCCCTGCGGAAAACCCTAATGCAACCGATAAGAATTTTGTGTTTGTTTTATCGGTGAAAAAAGCCAGGGCACTGCCAATGCCTGTAGATAAACCGGCAAACAGGGTTAGCCCAAATGCAATGAATAAAATATGCATATCCATTCTATCATCCCCTTAATTGATGAAGTAACTGACTATGATTATATCAAAACCACGGGAAAAGTCAAATAGAATGCTTTATTTTTGCAATTGCAATTTCAATAAAAATGCGCAACTCCATTATTTTTTATCGAAATGATAGCTACAGCCCGGTTAGATTAAACCGGGCTATAGCATTTGCATAAGTTTTTATTTTTTAATCGGAAAATAAATTTCGGTAATGAGGTCTTGAATTGGAGTGGTCGCCGGATCGTTAATATATTTTTCGTACGGAGGTCTTGCAATCGTATATCCGTTTTCTTCAATCCATTTACCCATTGCCATATAGCTTTCGTGCAAGGAAGAATACATTCCATAATGAACACCTTTTGCACACAAGCCACCTTCTAATATTCTTGTTTTTTCACTTTGAATACCTGTTGGAAAGCCGACTTCAACATCCGTGCTTTCAGGGTTAAAGTCCGGGCAGTGGTATATCGCTACCGGCGGCCCTTCACAAGGGAGGCCACAAGCAAAAAGCTTTTGCATCAGATTAGAAAAATCTTTTATTGCAATGGTTTCTCTTACCGATGCAATGTTAACCGGAGCGGTTTCTACCAATGAAATTTGAAATTGCTGTTTCATAAAATCACCTTTCTTTACATCCTCAATGTCTTTTTTTAATCGGTGAAGCTTATGCTTTTCCTGCTCAAGGCGCAGTTCATGTTCGATGAGCTTTTCCTTCATCGCAATTATCAGCTTGTCATCCTCCGCATCCATTAGCGTATTTATTTCTTCGAGAGAAAATCCATAATCCTTTAATCGCAAAATCTTCTGCATCTCGCAAAGTTGCAAGGCACTGTAATTGCGATATCCATTTTCGCGATTTAACGCTTGCGGCTTTAATAGACCGATTAAATCGTAATGTCGCAATGTTTTGGTCGTCACCATACAAAGCTTTGAAAACTCACCTATACTTAGCATATTTCACCTCTCAAACCGGTTCTTGATATTAGTATATATCTTTACCTAAGGTAAAAGTCAAGTGTTTTTTGAAAAATATTTTCTCATTTTTCTCTGTAGTGAATAACGCGGCGTAGCAACGCATGATTTATCGCTAAGTATACTTTGCTAATTTTTTTGGAACATTTTTTTGCCACCCTGCGTCTAATGAGCGAAAACAGTTTATATGGAGGTATATTTTATGAAACTTACGAAAACCAGTTTACCCATTTTGTGGGCGCTCACTTTCACTCTCTTCATTTCAACCATAGTCACGCCAATGTTCGCATTTGCATCGGCCGATAGCCAGGAACTACATATTGCTAATGCCACAGCTGAGCTGAAGGGTACTGCAGTTGTCAAAGCAGCACTGACAAACAATCAGCTCCTTGTCACTGTCAATGATATGGAGGTCACTCTGAACGTTTCAGAAGAAACCCTCATCATTGATTCAAAAACAGGACTGCCCGCATCGCTAGAAGGGCTTAAAGAAAACGATGTTATCTTTGTCCACTACAGTGCTGCCATGACAAGAAGCCTACCACCGCAATCTAGTGCCATTGCCATCGTAACACAGGTAGAAAAAGATAAAGGCCACGCAGAGCTATTTACCATTAGAGAAATCATATCAAGAGAAGATGATAAGGTTCGTGCGCTCAATAAGGAAAGCGATCTCATTGTCACTTTTGTGAAAGAGGCTTCGCTAACACCATTTAAGACCAAACAAATTGTAACGCTAGATGACATTCAAGTTGGCACCCAGCTCTTTATTTGGTATGAGATTGTTGCCATGAGTTATCCTGGTCAAACAGGTGCGACAAAAGCGGTGCTTGTAGGCCAAGAAGAAGGCTTAGGCGTAAGAGCCGTGTATACTCCTATGGCAGGCGCGGATGCGGTGACGGCGACCATTCAAGGGAAAGCCATTCAACTTTGCGGTAAAAATTTAATAGACCATCATGGCATCCTCCTTTTATCCTTGCGCGCAGTTGCAGAAGGATTGGGTTTTAAAGTAACCTGGAAAGCAGAGGATAAAAGCATTATTTTAGATGACGGAACAGTAAAAACAACCCTGTATATTGGCAATGATAGCTATTTTAAAGCGAGCAGCGCTGCTATTGGACTCACGCAAAATTTCTCCCTTGGTGCACCACCAATGCTCATCGACGACAGCACCTATGTGCCGGCAGCACTCTTTCATTTGCTTTATAGTGACAACAACGCGGTTAGAATTATTTTGAAATAAAAAGGCAAAAAACCCCCAAAAATATCTTTTTATCAACCAAAGATGACATTTTACTTGATTTTAGCCAGTATTTGATATATATTGGTAGCAACAAAATAATTTTGGAGGTTC
>CAZQDP010000026.1:15970-27569 GCA_964592375.1 uncultured Eubacteriales bacterium
TTGGTGGTACATATGGGGCTTCCACATTAAATAAACAGTTGGATGTTATGATTTTAGATGACATTTCGCTAACCTTGACACTCAATATTTCCGGCCAGGTAAATCTTCAAGGCATAGCAAAATCAAGCGGCCAGTATCCAACCATTAATCTTGGTAATTTTACTACCGCTACTTGGGGTATCAATGTGCAGTATAGTAATGTTACAATTAAAAATCTTAAATTGATAAATAGTAAGCATTATGCTATTAAGCCACAACTGAAGAATAACAAAGAAATCATAGAAAATATAACGATTGAAAACGTGGTGATTGATAATTCTACAAAGACAGGTCTTGACTTTAATGGTGTTGATAATATCGCGATCAAAGATGTAACGGTTAGCAATACAAAAGCAGGCACCGGTGTTTCGTTTACAGATAGTAAAAATGTTATTATGGATCATGTTGTAACACAGAACAATGCTTGGGGTGGTATTGCAATTTATACCGGAAGCACGGCGCTTGCACCTGGTTGTAGTGATTTTAAATTTATCAATATGACTCCTTCTAATCAAGTTGAAACCATCCCTATCTATTCTCAACAAATTAGCCCATATTTCATAACGGATATCAAAGCAGATGCTATTTATCCATATAAAATAGTCGTTAGCGCACTCAATAATGCAACCTCTAAGAATGAGGTTTTCACAGTCTATTTTGCGAAAGAAGAAGAAGTGAAGGCATATTCGAACTTATGGCATAATGCACCATACACCGTTGCATATAGCTCGATAACCGAAGAAATTACGCCGGCGGCAACTCCAGCACCAACGGCAACTCCAGCGCCAACGGCAACTCCAGCACCAACGGCAACACCTGCGATAGAAGCTACCCCCGTTCCAATACCAAGTAAAGACAGAGTACACCTTGACTTTTCATATGCGTATCTATACGGTTATGAAAGTGGCGGCGTTGGTGTGGACGACACCATAAAAAGAGAAGAAGCAGCAGCGCTTATCTATCGTTTGCTGAAGCAAAATAATAAACTGGGCAAATTTAAAAAACCTTCCACCCCAAGTTTTTCTGATGTATCAGAAAACAGATGGTCATTTAGTGCAATGGAATATATGGCATCTATCGGTGTATTTGACACAAAAGCTTCCATTGTAAAACCAGGTGCTGTCATCACTCGTGGTGAGGCAAGCAAAATCATTGCGTATTCAATGGGGCTTCAACCGGATGGGGACGTTGAAAATAAGTTTATAGATTTAAAAGTAGATAACATGTATTATAGTTCAGTAAAAGCACTGGTAGATGCAGGACTATTAAGAGGCTATGAAGACGGAACGATTAGACCGGATGGATACCTCACAAGAGCCGAATATGTAACCATGATCAACCGCTTAATCGGCAGAGATAAAAAATACAATATAGATACAGTCGAAAATATATTTCCAGACCTAAAGGAAACACACTGGGCGTATGCTGATATCATGAGGGCTTCGTTTGGATTTAGTGATGATGATAATGGGAATTACAAAATTGACCCGAAGAAAAAACTAAAAAGAGACGAAATAGATTATAACTAACGAAGTGAGAATGTGATATGCTTCAATCGTTCAAATGAAATGCAGTGCAAATAGCAAAAAGATCTTCGTGAAAATAAGACGAGGATCTTTTTTGTAATTTGTAATCATGGGAGGGGCAGTATGAATTTTTTTGAGTCAGTCTATGCCATCGTCAGGAAAATACCAAGCGGCAAGGTGGCAACATATGGACAAATTGCCTTGTTTTGCGCAAATCCTCGTGCTAGTCGCGTGGTTGGTTATGCACTGCATGCCAATCCATCGCCGGGAGATATCCCTTGTCATCGTGTTGTCAATCGGCTAGGTTATTTAAGCGGTGGGTTTGCGTTTGGTGGGATAGACGCACAAAAAAGCCTCTTGATGCAAGAAGGCGTTTTTGTAAATAAGGAATATCGAGTAGAAATAGCCAAATATCTGTGGGATGGCGGCAAGGCATCCTGCTTTGCGCAAAAGAGTCAAAAATAGAAGCATCAATTAGATAAGGGGCCGATAGCCTTTTTGAGGGTGCTTTGCCTGCATAAAAAAACACCAAATACCAACAAAGGAATTGCATAATTTGCGATGGATATAGCGATAAACGCATAATCTGTAAATATCATATTCAAGATAGGGAAATAAGAAATACCAGTCATCAACACAGTCAGTGCGATGATAAGGTTGGTGGGAATAATATACTGAAAGTAAGATTTTGTCCCAAACATTTGCTTTAAAATCATTGAAGCGCAGAGGATGGTTGAAGATATTTTATAAAAGAATATTACAATCCAGCCAATAATATTTAAGAACTCAATTCGTTCGATGATACCAAATAGGCTAATTTGTTGTATGCTGATATAGTACGGATATCGAAGCGTTTTTGCAAGCTCGCTTCCAAGTGATGCCTGTGTCATGAAGGTAATCAAAAGATTAAGCAAGGTAAATGAGCAAACCAAAATAATAAATATTTTATTGATAGAAACATTCTTTGTTTTTTTTACATAGGGTATGAATGTAAAAAAGAGAAAAAAGTCGCAAAATCGACTGGCGTTGACAAATGCCCCATACGATAGTAGTGACATTTTCGAATCGTGAAAAATTGGGAAAAACGGATTTAAACTCATATTTTCAAAATTTAGACCTCCGTAAACAACAACCGAAAAGATGATGAATGTACCAATAATAACCGATGTTCTGCCCAAGCATTCAAGACCTTTATAGGTGGCGTATATGCAAGGAATGAGCATAAATGCTACGATAACATATAGCGGCGTTTCAGGATATATTGAAGATAAGAGAAAATCAGAAAGCAATACGACACTGAGCAGGACAATAAACAGCAGGTATAAAACATATAAAAAATGAAGTACTTTACCAATGGGTTTTCCCATGATCATTTCAAAGTATTGTGCAAAGCTTAAATCTTTAAATTTATTGGCCAAAAATAGCATCGGCAATGAAAGAATTAAAATTAGTACGGCCGATATGATTTCCGCAATCCAGGCATCTTGATTTGCCGGAGAAATGGTTACTGTAGGCATAAAAGAAAACCCAAACAAAAACCGATTAATGACAATCAAAACAATGAGTTGTGTGGCCGTAATTCTTTCGTTATTAATCATAAAAAGCAGTCTCCATTCAAAATCATATCATTATTTTTGCGGTGAGGCATCCTGATAAGCCCTCAGCTGTTGGCTTTTGCCACCAATGCGTTGAATACTTGTTTTAACAATCACTTCAATGGGAAGCTCGGAGAAAATTTCATTCCAATTGTCGCCGCGTTGCTCCCACTCTTTAGGATTGCTTCGGTGCAGTGCTGCGCCAAATCCAAAAATATCCGAATGGAAAAGCTGCGCTTTTTCAACCGCATCTACTATTTCCGATTTCACCGTTTGAGATGCCAAGTTTTCCATCTCCCAAATTGCCGCTGCATTTGCGATATCTTGCAGGCCGGAGTCCTCTCCTAATGCACCATCCACATGCACTGTAATTTTTGCGCAAAGCGTTTCACCGGTTGCCTTTATTTCGATCTTTCCTGAGGCACGGATAACCTCCATAGAGGTTTTTCCTTCGGCATCCAAGGAAGGTGAAATGATCATGGTGCTTTTTATTTTGCCTGTAGCAAAATTATAACCTCTTGTTTGTCTTGCATCTAAATAACCCACCAGTTTATCGGATTGAAAGACTGCACAGCCTTCGTTTGAGAGCATCATTGTTCCGTTTTCATCGATGGATGCCTTCAGAAGATCATGCGTTCGAGGCTCAGCATGCAAAATACCTATGACAGGCTGAATGCCTTTTTGATAATATTGTTTTAAAAAGTCCATCATTTTAGAAGAGACGGATTTTCCATTTACCTCATAATTTTCAGCAAGATTTTCGGCATATTCGGACGGAATTTGGTTTTTTCTACCTGCAACGCCAATGAGTTCATAAGCAGGAGAATTCTTTGCAATGAAAAGGTGAATATATCCTTTGGGTTCATGGTCGCGAATAAAATAATCCAAATAAGAGGAAATACCCTTTCTGGCGGCTTCTTCATTAAAATAGAATGCGTTTGCATGTGACCAATACAGCTTCTTGTCGGATTTGAGGGTTGCGTTTCTAATTGCATCAAACACTGTTTTGCCTTGAGCCTGAAAAAAAGAAACAGAATCGGAATTTGCGCCGGGATCCAATGGATTTTTGGGCTCTATCAATTCAACGGTAAGCATTATCTCATCATTTATTACATCAATTGCAGCAGCGCCGACAATTCCCAAATCTCCTAACTCTTTTCGGTTCCAGCACCCTGTAAGACAGATTAATATAAAAACCAAAACAAAAAAAGTAGCCATAAAGGTAAAATAGCGTTTCATGCCGACCTCCTAAGCCTTTCTATTTGTATTTCGCTTTGCAATGGACTGCGGCCGTTTATTTAATGAAAACAATGGAAAGCGGACTATAGTATCTTTGAACTCTGAAATGTTCATAGGCGCAAATGGGGATAGATACGGAATGCCAAAGGAGCGAAGGCTTGTGGCATGAAAAATCATAACAAACACACCGGCGGTAACACCATACAGACCCAGTATTCCTGCCAAAAAAAGCAGGATCATTCGAAATAATGATATTGTCTCGTTCATTGCAGGCAAGATAAAGGTAGATACGGCTGTAAAAGCAATAATGACTACTAAATCCGTACTCACCAACCCTGCTTTTACAGCAGAATCGCCCAGCACCAACGCGCCGACAATGCTAATAGCAGGCCCCACTGCTCGTGGCATTCTGGTTCCCGATTCTTTTAAAAATTCAAAAGCTGTAACCATCAACAGCGCTTCAAGTATTGATGGAAAAGGGGTGCCAATATTTGCACCAACCATGGAAATGAATAGCTTTGTGGGCAACAAATCCTGATGAAAAGTTTCAAGAAAAACATAAAAAGCCGGTAATATAATACTGAAAATCAGAGCCAACATCCTAATTATTCTCAGCATTGTTGCCACATAGGGTCTATTGTAATAATCCTCTCCGGATTGAATGCTTTCGATGAACAAATAAGGAACGGTAAGCACATGGGGAGAACCATCGCACAAAATCGCAACCCGTCCCTCAAGTAATTTTGCGGCTACAATATCCGGTTTTTGTGTATTTCCCACTGTTGAAATGGGGCTAATATGGCTATCCTCAATATATTGTTCGATACACCCTGCATCCAATACCGAATCGATGTTTAGCTCCTGAAGCCTTCTTCGTACCTCCGTCAAAACGTCTGCATTTACAATCCCGGTTATATAAGCAATATTCACCACGGTATGCGTTTGCTTTCCAATAATGATATTCTCAAAAACAAGGTTTTCATTTTTAATTTTTCTGCGAATTAAAGATCTATTGATATTGATGCTTTCAATAAATCCCTCCTTCGGTCCGCGCACAACGGTTTCCGAAGTGGGCTCTTCAATACTTCTGGTTTTCCAGCCACTCAGGCGAAAAATCAAAGATGAACCAAGTCCCTCTATGAACAAAACGCATTTTCCATATAAAATATGGCTAATCACTTCGTTCATATCTTGTGTTTCTTCCATGTGTGCAGTGGGAATTTTATTCTTAATCATATCCATTGAAATGAGACTGCCACTTTTGCACATGCCCGCTGCTTCCACTTTCAGTGGGCTTAGCACATCTCTATACAATTCATCTTGATGGATAAGTTCCTCTATATACACAATCAATGCAGGATAAGCGTCAAATGCTTCAAATTGGAAAATGACTACATCAGCGCTTCCCTTAAATCTTTCCTGTAGGTTTTTTTTGATTTCGGCAATATCCCGAAAGCGTAGGGGAGAAATCTGAGAGTATGCTTCATCACAAGTATGATGCGGCTTTTTTTTATTTTTACAAAATATTTTATTGATAAATTTATTTAAAATAGCAACCACCCTCAGAACACAATTTTTGTATATCACTTGATATAATGGATAGTATTACCCTTTATCTTGCTTTTTATGATTTTATAAAAACTACCATCAATCGATGCGATAACCATAAGAATTAGAAACGATGGAGGATTTGCAATACCATTCATTTCTCTATAAAAAGCTCATGATAACAGCTTAACATGCATATATATTGCATAAGTATAATTGAGAGCGAGGGAAAAGGCATATGGGCAGCGGACACCACGATTTTTTTGGGGCGACCATTTCAAGGGCGGATATTATCCTGCGGGTAGAGGGCCACCGGATATGGCTTTCAAAACCCATATATGCCCATCTTAACCGATACTATGTGCCGGCACTGAGCTTATCTGCACAGCTTGGGGGGATTGTTAAAGTAGTAGAGGATACAATACACGTTAAATTTCATCAAAAGCCCATGGTTGTCATTGATACAAAGGCGACAACACATCAAGGTTATATTCACCGCCATGAATTCTATCTTTCCCTTTATGATGCGTGCAAAATCTTTGGATTTATATCCTTTTGGGATTATAAGAGCATGACCATTGCACTCTATCCAAAAGAGGAGGTGCAAAAAGAGAAAGCGCCCCCAAAAGAAGGAAGAAGTGCATTGATCCGGTTTGAAGATATCACCGCCGGTGGGAGCTACTTAGATAGTGACCATTTGGCAAAGCTTCGGGTCATTGGCGATTATATGAGCCAAGAGAGATTTCCGTTTCATATTGCATGGATTTCTCGTTTTATGAATCCACTCCAAGGAATTGACAACAATCTTTTAACCAATTTCAATATGCAAAATGCAGATTTTCTCTTTACACTTGATTATTTGATAGCCTGTGGAGGATGTTTAGGGCTGCATGGATATACCCACCAATACGAAAATGAGATCAGCGCAGAGGGTACGGAATTTAGTGCTGATCGCAATACAGATCCGGAAATTGTACGCAGCAGAGCGCAGGCGGCCATGAATACGGCAGTGAAGTTGCAGCTGCCATACTCTTTTTTTGAAAGTCCCCATTATGCCTCTACCATGGAGCAACAAAGCATTTTCGAGGAATATTTTGATGTGATGTATGAATGCTATGTGGGCATCTGGGGCACGCAAACGGTAATGAGTCAGCGAAACCAAAGAACAATCTATGTTCCCACACCGCTTGGGTACGTGGAGGAGGCGCAGGGCGCCCTTGAGGCCATGCTGGGCAGAATACACGATGTAGGAGAGAGCACACTGGCGAGCTTGTTTTATCACCCGACAATAGAATTTGATTCTATTACTATCCAAAAAAGAGTAGGGGACCGTCCGAGCATCACTTACGCACTGGAGTCTCCTTTGCACCAAATCATCGCAGCAATATATGAAAAGGGCCTCTCTCCTTGCTGGGTCACAGATATTTTAGAGGAAATGACAAAATAATAAAAAAGAGAAGCAGTGGAATTGACATCTCATTATCCACACTTCTCTTTTTTTATGTTTTGAAAGTGAAAAACAAAGCGAAAGTTGTTTTCTGATTCTCTTTACGGTTTTTGCTTGGTTGCAGTGATGTTATCCCACCATATGGTGGCGTTTTCGCTATTGGCATTAGAACCAAACCATAAACTCCCAATTTGCGTTACCGTATTTCTAAAAGGCAAATCCTGTCCCTTGCGCACGCCATTGACATAAAAATCAAAAGTATTGGTAGGTACATTGGCTACAAGCTTGATACGGCACACCGTATTATAAGTAAATGTGCCTATACTTTGCGTTCCGCCATAATACGTAAATTCTCCGGTCGTGCCGGTGCCTTTTGAACCAAAGAGGGAAACGGCAAAGGTGCCGCTGGGGCTGAGTAGATAAATCGGCATGGAGCCGCTGACATCCGCTGCCTCTGCAAACGAGGCTTTATAATCGCATTCCACAGTGATGATATCTCCCGTGTCATCAATATCATACGCACCGTGATGGGTGCCGGGTGCATTGGCATACACCTTGAGCATACCGCCTTCTATCTTGGCATAAGAACCGGCATTGTTACTACTGGAAAAAGTCCAATTCTGAAGGGAATCACTATTTGTCTCAAAAGTTTCGTTTATCAGCACAGGATTATAATCCAGCACGGTCATATCAATATACGGCGAGTAATTGTTCCCGCAAACCGTAATGTTTGTGCTAATACGTGCCGCGCCCAGTGACTTTGCCGCTGCATAGTTTCCCTGCTCGATGCTGATAACGGCTGGATTGGAGGAGGTATAGGTCAACGCTTCATCCATGATGTATACTGTACCAACATTGGAGATGATTTTTGTTAAAAGGTGTCCGCTCTTGCCTGTTTCAATTGTTTTGTTGCTTGTAGAAATGGTAACATTTTGCACGGTTTCGTTATTTGGCAGGGACAAGCCTCCAATGGCTACCTGAGGCTTTGTGGCCCCGGGGCCAAATCCACCCACAAGTGGCTGTGCCCAGCTATTTTTTTCAGAATAGATAACGGTATTATTGATGGAAAACTGAAGATTATCCGATATTTTTGACAGCTTCACAGTGGCAGGTAGCGTAGTGATGCCTGTATCTTGATATGTCGGAATGGAATAGGGATCCTGCCTGCTATAAATTCGAAAGCCAATACCCGCCTCATAAACAACACCGATAAGCGGAGAATTAATCGTGCCCGTATTTCGAAGAAGCAGACCCTTGCCTTGCGTATCCACGGTGTATTGTGCAGTAAATTCTCGTAGCACCGAACCGGTGACCGTTTCATATTGAAACTCGGAAGGTTGGAAGTGCAGGAGCAACATTTCTCCCAAGCGTTCCAAGGCTTTTCTGTCTCTTAGCGCATCAAGTGGGGCTCCGGCGTATACCACGGTGCCGTTATCCGTAAAAATTGATATACCTAAAATGTCAGACACCGCAGTAGCCGGGACATATAGGACAGTGCCTAAGAGTGTAGGTGCTTTTGGGATGGTTTTCGGCACGGAATTGACGACCATCGTGGTGCTCCCCACCGTGAGCTGTGCAGTTGTTGCCATCTTGGTTACCGAAAACACATTGCCACCGGTATTCGTGGTAGTGGCATCAAAGGCAGATGCCACATAGGATAGAGGAACCATGGGCACACCATCACTTAAAAATGGGCGCGCATTGCCTGTAATGGGTTCAACACTGCCAAGATGTACCGCCTTTGCTGCTCCGACTTGCAGAGCAAGCCCGCCCCTTGCCTTTTCTGTGCCGGGCAAAAATTCGGCTGGGAAGGAGGGTAGAAGTCCGATGCTATCATAATCCATAAGGCTCTTATCAAAATGTTCATACCAACTGCAATTATCATAAGTCGCCCCACCGGATTCATTGTAGCGAAGCTGCGTATTTGAGGTAAATGCGGGATCCGATTGGGTTCCCGGATAACCGTTATTATCCGTGACCATCACATTTTTAAAACGCTGTCCAAAGGTTTGATAATCAAAGAATAAACCATTGGGCGAAATATCTTGCATGGACGGGTGCGCATACACATGATCAATTGAAATATTTTCAAAGGTATTTACATTATAGGGCACCGTTTCAAAGCTAATTCCTGCACCGTGCAAGGAACCGGTATCGCCGCTGTCTTGATTGGTATGGTGCAACAGGGCGTTTTGTACCGTATTGTTTCTGGAGCGTCCTCCATATTTTTCATTATTTAAATCAGCAGGTCTTGTAAACCAACCAAAGGAGGCGGCACCGCCGCGCACACTGATGCCGTAACGTGGGCTGTCATACACCTCTACATTGGAGATTGTATTGCTTTGGCCTATGAAAATATTAATCCCTGCACAATCCACCGATGTTTCTCCCATACTTCTAAACAAACAATTGGTTATGCTGTTATTACTCACATACTCGCCAAGACTGCCTTTTAAAATGATACCGCTATTGCCTAGAGACTGGAAATTACATCCGGATACGATATTGCGCTTGGAGTAATTCTTCATAAAGATGCCGGTAAGACCAATATTTTTAAATTGACACTGAATAATTTGATTATCCCATGCATTTTGCATTTCCAGTGCGCCCATTTGCATTACGCTATCCATGCCTGCCTCAAACCAGCCTTTTGAACCACGTACAAAATCTGTCATTTCAAAGGATAAGCCTTCAAACACTAAATTTTTAACAGGATTTGCATCACTTGTGCCAAGTAGCTGGATAATGCGGTGAACAGTAGGTGCGTATACCTGCGTTTGCGTGTTTGGATTTCCGTATTTGGGATAGTAGTAAAGCGTGCCGGCAGTGGTATCTAAATGAAATTCACCCGGCGAATTCAAAAGCTCCTTCATGCCCTCGATGTAATATCTTGCATTGAGGCCAAAAGGAATATTTGTGCCAATGACACCACCAGGCACACCGACTGTGAACTGAGGGACAATGGTACTGCTTGCTTTATTAATGCTCACAATGGGGTTGACCCACATTTGCCAATCACATTTATTCCATGGCCAAATAACAATATTGGCCTGACTGATGTCGGAAAAGCTAAAGGAAGATAAGTCGGTGCTTTTGTATTTGATGGTTTGATAATTGTTTGTATCCGTATCATTGGTGAGCAAATACGGTGCCTTTGAGGTAGGATACTCTACATCATATTCCCTGTCCGGATATCTAGCCTTGGTGGCTCTTTCATTGTTTTCATATAGCGTATAAAAGGCAGAAGCGGTGCCGACTTGTGTTTTCCATACGCCGGGCGAGGTATCTTGCTCCCAATTTGTGAGTGCTTTGGCGCCGATTAGCCGGACCGATCCAGGTGCTCCTTGCGCGCGATAGATAATTTTCTTGCCATTTTGGCCACTGTCTGCGCTGCCAAACACCATCGTTTGAGAAATAGAATAGTCTCCCGGAGCAATGCATACAACAATATCCTGATTCATTCCACTGCTTATGTTACGCACGTAATTTTTCGCTTCTAATATCGTCTTAAATGGTTGCGCCTCACTGCCATCCCCACTCGAAAGTACGCTGCCATCCACATAGAGATTGGTAGTGAGCGGCGTGCTTGTGAAAAAGAAAAAAAAAAAAAAAGCACCCCACACAAAGGTTTTAAAGGTAATTGTTCCGGCGGGAAGCGTGTTTGGCATGATAAGGCTGGAATAATATGTCTTTGTGGTATCGGCTGCAAGGGTAATGGGCGAATGAGACATGGTGACCAGCTTATTTCCGCTATATGCGGCCACCATGAGCTGCGCATTTTCAGAAGTGCCGGTATAGTTATGTGCGACTACCTCTGCACTGACAACCATCCCTGCAGTGGGAGCGGAAATGACCTGGCCGTTGCTGGCGTCTTGATATGTCGTGCTGTCTACGCCATAGAGGGCTCCGGGCTTATAGAGCTTTACATTATCAACATACGCTGTGCCTTCTGCTGTGGAGTTGCTGTTAATGAAATATAATGCGCTAATTGAAGTGACAGTAGTTGAGCGAAAGGCAATTCCTCTGCTGGCAAGCATGCCATCCACATACAAATCGTAATTTCTGCTGCCTGCCATGGGATAGATTTCGGCTTTGATGTGATGCCATGCATTTTCTTTTAAACCGGTGACCTGTGTGGTTGAAACTGCGCCGTCACCAAAGGTACCCACGCTGGTAGCAGTCATAAACATATTGACAGCCGGAGG
>CAZQDP010000027.1:0-11767 GCA_964592375.1 uncultured Eubacteriales bacterium
GCAAGAAAAAAATTTATTCAATATTACTATTTACTTTCCCTTCAAATATTGATAAAATAGATGTGTTTAAAAAATGTCTATTTATCGTTTATTTTGTTTGATTTTATATATCATGCAGCCACTCACTGGTGGAAGGCTGCGCAGTTTTTGAAGGAGGATACGATGGTAAGGCGAATATTTGTGGAAAAAAAATCGGGTTATGATATTGAGGCGCAGGGAATATATAGCGACCTTACAAAAAACCTTGGGATAAAGTGCATTGAGGGTGTACGTGTTTTATGCCGATACGATGTAGAGGGTCTGGACGAGCCTACATACAATTTAGCAAAAAAAGTTGTGTTTTCCGAACCGGTTACGGACATTTGCTATGATGAGCACATGCCGAAGGTGGACGGCGCGAAGGTGTTTGCCATTGAATATTTGCCAGGGCAATATGATCAAAGGGCGGACTCTGCAGGGCAGTGCATTCAGCTCATTACCTGTGGGGAGAGGCCGAATTTAAAATGTGCCAAGGTGATTATCATTGAAGGAAATGTGGATGATACGACCACGCAATATATTCAAAAGTACCTCATCAATCCGGTGGAGGCAAGAGAGGCCTCGTTGGAAAAGCCTTCTACCATTGAGGAGCAGCGCGTTTGGCCGCAGGAAGTAGCCACCATTGCAGATTTTACAAGTGCTAACGCCGAGCAGCTTGCACTTTTACTTAAAAGCCTTGGTCTTGCGATGGACTTTGAGGATATTTTATTTTGCCAAAAATATTTTAGAGAGGTAGAAAAGCGCTGCCCTACCATGACGGAAATAAAAATGATCGACACCTACTGGTCGGATCATTGTCGGCATACCACTTTCCTAACAGAAATTACGCAGGTTCAGGTGCAAGAGGGTATTGGCAGCGATACCATCAAAAAAACATGGGAGGACTATCTTGCCACGCGTAGCGAGCTATATGCAGGCCGGGATAAGCCTATTTGCCTCATGGATATTGCCACCATTGGCATGAAAAAGCTAAAGAAGCAAGGCAAGCTACCTTTGCTGGATTTAAGCGAGGAAATCAATGCATGCAGTATTGAGGTGGAGGCAGATATTGATGGCAAAAAAGAAAAATGGCTGGTGATGTTCAAAAACGAGACACATAACCATCCCACGGAAATAGAACCCTTTGGCGGTGCCGCTACCTGCCTTGGCGGTGCAATTCGCGATCCGCTCTCGGGGCGTTCTTATGTATATCAGGCAATGCGCGTGACCGGCAGTGGGGACCCTACGGGAAGCATTCGGCAGACCCTACCCGGCAAGCTACCTCAGAAAAAAATCACAACGGGAGCCGCGGCAGGCTATAGTGCATATGGAAATCAAATTGGTCTGAGCACCGGCAAGGTGGAGGAAATCTACCACCCGGGCTACGTGGCAAAAAGGCTGGAGATTGGTGCGGTTATCGGTGCGGCGCCAAAGGACATGGTGCGGCGCGAGGTGCCATATGCGGGGGATGTGGTTATCCTCCTTGGCGGGGGCACAGGCAGAGACGGATGCGGAGGTGCAACCGGCTCGTCTAAAGCACATACCGATGAATCGGTAGAGCAGTGCGGCGCAGAGGTGCAAAAGGGCAATCCTCCTGTGGAAAGAAAAATCCAAAGACTGTTTCGAGATAAGGAGCTTACGCTTCTCATCAAGCGATGCAACGACTTTGGGGCAGGCGGCGTTTCCGTTGCCATCGGAGAGCTGGCAGACGGACTTGTGATTGATCTGGATAAGGTACCTAAAAAATATGAAGGCTTAGACGGAACAGAGCTTGCCATTTCAGAATCACAAGAGCGTATGGCCGTGGTGGTGGACGCATGTGACGCACAAAAATTCATTGATAAAGCAAGCGCTGAAAATATAGAGGCTACCATCGTAGCACAGGTGACGAGCGAGCCCAGACTGATCATGAAATGGCAGGGAAAGGTGATTGTCGATATTGGCAGAGCGTTTTTAAACTCTAACGGCGCACCCAAATACACCACGGCAGTGGTGGAAGGGGTTGTGGGAAGCTGGCAAGCACCCCTTAGAGCTGTAACGAAAGAAACACTCATGCAAAGGATATCCGACCTGAATAGTTGCAGCAAAAAAGGACTGTCTGAGCGATTTGACAGCACCATAGGCGCAGGCACGGTTCTCATGCCCTTTGGAGGCAAGCACCAGCTGACACCCTCTGAGGCAATGGTAGCCAAGCTACCGGTGCTTTTTGGGGATACAAAAACCGTTACTGTTTTTTCGCATGGAATAAACCCTTATATGACAAAATGGAGTCCATTTCATGGAAGCGTTTATGCAGTTGTAGAAGCGGTGGCAAGGCTCATTGCGGCCGGTGCACCGTTTGAAAATATTTATTTGACCCTTCAAGAGTATTTCGAACGGATGGGGCAAGACCCAAAGCGTTGGGGAAAACCATTGGCGGCACTTTTGGGCGCATACTATGCACAAATGCAACTTGGCATGGCGGCCATCGGCGGAAAGGACAGTATGTCCGGCAGTTTTAATGATCTGGATGTGCCGCCCACATTGGCCGCATTTGCAGTAGCACCCGGCGATGCTGAAGCAATTATTTCCCCCGAGTTCAAAGGAGTAGGCCATCGTGTTGTCCTCTTTGATGTGGGGCAGACTGAAGAGCTACTTCCGGATTTTGCGCTTCTTCAAAAGGAATTTGGCCGCATTGCGGCATATATTAGAGAAGGCAGGTTACTTTCTGCTATTTCCGTTAGAAACGGTGGTATTGCCACTGCCCTTAGCGAGATGTGCTTTGGTAATCAAATCGGTTTTGTGCTTGATGATGGTGTGCAGCTTGATTTGCTACGCCCCATGTATGGATGCATTATCGCAGAGGTAGCGCATGGCGCGGTAGTGGATGCACTACCCATTGGCATCACCTGCAAAGAGATGAGCATTTCCTTTGGAAAAACAAAAATTGACCTGCAGGAATTAACGCAGGCATACTTAACACCGCTCGAAGGGGTATTCCCCATGCATGCAAAGGCGGGGGACGATAAACCCATAGAACAAAAGCTGTGCTATGAACGGGTGAGCTTTTGCGGCAAAGGCATTGCAAAACCAACGGTGTTTATTCCCGTGTTTCCGGGAACCAACTGTGAGTACGACAGCACAAAGGCTTTTGAAAATGCAGGCGGTAACGTGGAAACCTTCGTCATCAAAAATCTTTGTGCGAAAGATATCCACTATTCCATTGAAGAGATGACCAAAAGAATACGCAGTGCACAAATTGTGATGCTGCCGGGTGGTTTTAGTGCAGGAGACGAGCCGGATGGCTCCGGAAAATTTATTGCTGCCATCTTCCGTGCTCCGGCAGTGAGCGAGGCAGTTGGCAGACTGCTGAGTGTGCAGGATGGACTGATGATTGGTATTTGCAACGGATTTCAAGCACTCATCAAGTTAGGGTTGGTGCCTTACGGCGAGATTAGGGATATGGATGAGACTTGCCCGACCCTTACCTACAATACCATTGGCAGGCATATATCCTGTATGGCCAATACGAAGGTGGTGTCCGTTAAATCTCCGTGGCTCTCCCTTTGCAAGGCGTCAGACATCCATACAGTCGCTTTTTCCCATGGGGAAGGGCGGTTTGTTTGTCCGCCTGCGCTATATGAAAAATTGCTGGCAAACGGGCAGATTGCCACCCAATATGTGGATTTTGAAGGCAATCCCACCTATGATATTCGTTTTAATCCAAATGGATCGTATCAGGCGGTGGAAGGCATTCTCAGTCCAGATGGCAGAGTGCTGGGGAAAATGGGCCATAGCGAAAGAGCGGGACGTTATTTGTACAAAAACATTGAAGGAAATCTATGCCAGCCACTTTTTGAGGCGGGAATTCAATATTTTAAATAGTAGGAGTGATAAAAATGTTTGTATCGGAGTGTCTTTCGGTCAATGAAAAAAACAGATTGCAAATCGGTGGCTGTGATACGGTGGAGCTTGCAGAGCAATATGGTACACCGCTGTATGTTATGGATGAAGGGAAAATTAGGCATAGCTGCCAAGTTTATAAAAACGCCATGGATAAATACTATGGCGGAAAAGGGCTTGTGTTATTTGCATCCAAAGCATTTTGCAGTATGTACATGTGCAAGATTGCAAAGGAGGAAGGGCTCGGTCTTGACGTGGTATCCGGCGGTGAGCTGTATACTGCCTTAAAATCAGGGTTTCCCATGGAAAAGGTATACTTCCACGGCAATAATAAAACAGAGCAAGAACTAACGCTTGCCGTAACAAATGGCGTTGGTCGAATTGTGGTAGACAATTTAACCGAGCTTCAGACCCTGAGCACCATTGCAAAGCAGCAGAATAAAAACGTAAAAATTTTATTTCGTATTAAGCCGGGTATTGATGCACATACACATGATTTTGTGCAAACCGGACAGATCGATTCCAAATTTGGTGTAGCCTTAGAAACCGGCGAAGCCTTTGATGCATATCAAAAAGCAGCCGCTATGCCTGGTGTGGAGGTAGTGGGTGTACATTGCCATATCGGTTCGCAGATTTTTGACCTTGCACCCTTTGAGCTTGCCGCCAAGGTGATGATGAACTTT
Organism: uncultured Eubacteriales bacterium; assembly: GCA_964592375.1. GTDB lineage: Bacteria > Bacillota > Clostridia > RUG12999 > RUG12999 > CAZQDP01. Next base: position 4,584 of record CAZQDP010000027.1, read on the forward strand.
GTTGCGGACTTAAAGGATCAGCTGGGTATTGTGATTAAGGAACTAAACCTGGGCGGAGGCTTTGGGATTAAATATATAGAAGAGCATGACCCGGTGAATTACAATGAGTATATTAATGCAGTATCAGGCGTGGTCAAAAAAATTGCACACGAAAGAAATATTCCGCAGCCATTTATGCTCATGGAGCCGGGTAGGTCCATTGTTGCACCTGCCGGCATTACGCTATATACCGTGGGTGGGATAAAGGATATTCCGAATGTGCGTACCTATGTATCGGTAGATGGCGGCATGGCAGATAATCCTCGATATATTATGTATCAGTCCAGGTATGATGCGCTCCTTGCGAATAATCCCTTGGCACCAAAGGATAAAATGATTACCATTGCAGGAAAATGCTGTGAGTCCGGCGACCTTTTGATTAAAGATATAAAAATGCCGAAGCTCAAAGTGGGGGATACCTTGGCGGTACTTGCAACCGGTGCATATAATTACTCCATGGCAAGCAATTACAATCGTATTCCTCGCCCGCCTGTCATTATGGTAGAGGGAGGCAAATCAAAGGTGATCATCAAGCGAGAGACATATGAGGATATTGTGCGGAACGATATTTTATAAATTACGTCATCATTATCAGATGATTGATGTAATCGTGTTCATCGCATCATAGAGGGGGAGTGCAAATGCCAAAGACGTCATTTTGGACATATAAACTTATTTTTACATTTATTTTCTTGGTATTTGTCTGTTCTTTCATGGATAGCCAAGGAATAGATGAAAAAAATGATTTGCAAATCTATTCAGATTATGCTATTCCGGTCATTACCTATCATGATATTTCGGAAAACCCTTCCGCTTGGAATTCCTTTTGCATTCACCCACTGCAGATGGAGCAGGATTTTTATGCCCTGAGGCAGCTCGGATTTACCACGATTACGGTAGACGAATATATACAGATCAAAAAAGCATATGAGCGCAAGGATAAAGATAAATTGTATCAGCTGATGCAGATATATAAAAACCCCATACTCATTACGGTGGACGATGGCTATGAGGGGGTATACAAATATATGTATCCTCTGATGAAAAAGTACAACATAAAGGCCAATATGTATCTCATCAGCGGAGAAATGGAAAAGAAACTACCTCAGTTTCTTACTTGGGAGCAAGTGCGTGAAATGCAAGAGAGCGGCCTTGCGTGTTTCGGAAATCATTCCACTGTATTACATATGAAAACCAAATCGCAACTGGCGGAAATGTACTATGACCCAGACTTATCACAGCAGGTGAGTGAGGATTATGCTGCTTGCAACGCCATGATCAAAAGCCGAATCGGCACAGATGTGCTGAGCTTGGCATATCCATATGGTCTATACAATGAAGAGCTCCAAAGAATTGTAGCGGGGATGGGCATTGAATTTACGTTTACCACCAATTATGGCATATCGCCCTTCCATAGCGGAAATCATGAGCTCAAACGAATAAACAGAAGCTTTAGCTATACCACAAGTGATTTTTTGCGCAATGTCAACCATCTTATGCAAAAGAATAAATACCGCTTTATGGGAAATGTTGATGGAAAGGCGCAGGAAGTGGCAATTGGGGGGCTGGATATTCCCGGTCGATTTGCGCCTTCTTTGGAGCAGAGCCCTCCACCCGAAGGATTTGGAGATATTGATAAGCTTGGTGCAAGTGTGCAGATGAGCTATCCGGGCTTTAATATCATTTCGCTTAAAAATGAGCAGGCTGAGCTGGTGATTAATACCTTTACACATGCGGTGGTCAGCAGTCAAACGGGAGCCGTGCATGAAAATAGCGTCATGACTACGAAGGAAGGCAGGATATATGTGCGCCTTACGCTACTGAAAGAATTATCCTAAGAAAAGCATATTTTTAAACTTTTCCACTCATCAGCAGTCCGGCGATTTTTTGCAGCCGGGCTGCATTTTTTTTGAAAAACATTTGATATGATTTGCAGAAATAACTAAGGCCATCCTCCCGATCCCGCCTGCAGCCACAGCGGCAAAGCATAAAATAGGAGCATGTGCTACACGCATCATCTCTTTTTATTGAGGTTTGCACAAAATCAAGCGCACGCGGTGAGGTGGCCATTTGTGCAAAGCTGTGCGTTGAAATATTACCGAGCCGATATTCATCGGTTACATAAAAATCGCAAGGAAATACATCTCCATTTGCCTCCACCACGAAATAACAGGTGCAAATGCCCGCCATGGCACAGCTTTCGGGAGGGCGCCCCATGAGAATACTCAGCCAATTGTCAAAATGGCGGATGCTAATATACCTACCGGCAAGGAAATCTGCTTCCCAAAGGTCATAAAGCTTGCATAGAAAGCTTCCAAAAGCCTCCGGAGTCAGCGACCAGCCATAGCCTCCCCGAGGCTCCCCAAAAGGGTCAAGGCACGGAATAAACTGCAAATAATTTATCCCCAGCTTTTTATAATACGCATAAATTTTCTCGGTAAATCTGGTGGTGGAAGCGGTAACTACACAAAGAATATTATATTCTACCGAAAATTGTTCAAAGAGCTCTTTTGCCTTTAGTACGCCGGAAAAAGAGCTTTTACCGCCCACTGCCGTGCGGCATAGATCGTTTACTTCTTTGGGGCCATCCATGGACAGACCAACCAAAAAATGGTGCTTTGCTAAGAACATTGCAAATTCTTTATCAATCAAGGTGCCGTTTGTCTGCAAGGAATTATGCACTGTAAGATTTTTATGGTTGTATTTTTGCTGAAGGTCCACAAGCGTGCGGTAAAAATCGATACCGGCAATCACAGGCTCGCCACCTTGAAAATTAAATCCGCAAGATTCTTCCGCTTCACTCAGCGCCTTTTGTACAAGGGTTTCAAGGGTATCCTGCTGCATGACCCCATAATTCTCCTGTTCTCTTTTAGAGGCAATATCCGTATAAAAGCAATACCTGCACTGCAGATTGCAGCTACCGGAGGCAGGCTTAATCAATATGTTCATCGGGGGCATGCGATTACACATCCTTTAAAAAAATCATTTCTTGAGCCTTGTCTGAATATCTATGTATCAATAGCAGAACCACAAAAAAGCGAAAAAGACAGGGGGCGTCACATTGGGTGAATATCGGTCAGCTGCCGTTTTGGCATGTATCTACACAGGAACAGTAATCGGTGCAGGCTTTGCTTCCGGCCAAGAAATTTGGCAATTCTTCGGGCGGCTAGGCGCTGCCGGATTTTGGGGACTAATCACAACCTCAGTGATACTTGCCATCGCCGGAGCTGGTATATTCTTAAAAGTGTATCGACTGGACCTTCGCAGTTATCATGAATTTTGCATAGAGGTGTTTGGCACCAAAATAGGCGGCGTGGTCGTTTTGCTTGGCAATCTGTTTATGTTCTGCTCGTTTTGCGTCATGCTCTCGGGTAGCGGAGCTGTTTTTGCGCAAGAGGCAGGTCAAACGCCGTCCTTTGGCATTGCGCTCATGGCCGCATTTTGCCTGATTGTTTTTTTAAAAGGAACCGATGGGGTGGCCATGGTCAATATCTTTTTGGCACCCATCATGATGGTGGGTATTCTCATTTTAGGTGCACATACTATTTTATATGGAGATAGAGGCGTTGTCAATAGTTTTTCGGAGCTTGTCAAGATGAATGACAATGCACTTGTGGCGGCAATGGTTTACGCGAGCTACAATCTTTTAACGCTGCCGGGCATTATCACTGTGGTGCGCAAAAAGATTGTTTCAAGCAGAGCAGCATGCATTGGCGGTATTGCAGGGGGTGCTCTGCTTTGCATCGGCGCGCTATGTATCTATGCGGCTTCCCTCACGCCCGGTGTTTATCTGTATGAGGTGCCGGCACTCACGGCGGCAGGGCATATTGGCAAGTATTTTCGGCTGTATTATGGCATTGTTATCTATATGGCCATGCTCACCACGGCAGTATCCTGCGGCATGGGATTTATTCGATCCCTCAATCCCAAGCCCACCACCTTCCTGCCCCTGGCGGTTTGCATTCTGGCAAGCCTGCTGGCACTGGCAGGATTTTCAAGGCTGGTGCAGGTGTTTTATACAGCCTTTGGCTATATCGGTATCTTTATTACCATCATGGTGCTCAGGCAAAGCATAAAAGAAATTGCGATTATGCGTTACGGTGAGAATGAGGTAGATAAATGTAGTATGAAAAGCATAATAAGTCGCAAATGGGGAAAACGCGTATAAATGAAAATTGTGATAAATGCCCCGATGTTGTATAATATTATGGTGTCACCTCGGGGTGTAGCGCAGTTTGGTAGCGCATCTGCTTTGGGAGCAGAGGGTCGCAGGTTCAAATCCTGTCACCCCGACCAGAAAAAAGCACTTCTTCGGAAGTGCTTTTTTCAATTATATTCGCCTATCGGCGAGTGATATTGGCTTTGCCAGTGATATTATTTTATAGTGATATCGCCTGGGCAGTAAGGTTTAGGGCGAATATAATATCACTCGTGCATAAGCACGAAGATCACTTTTCTTAAAGAAAAAATATCACTGCAAGCATCGCTTGCAATTTCACTTAAAAGCGCATCATTCCTATGCTACAACAGACCAAAAGGCAGGGGATACAATTGACAGAAAGCATATTAAGAGTAAAATTAAAAGAATTTGCAAAAAATATTATTTTACTTTGCAGAGAATTTAAAGCTACACAAAAAGAAAGTGTATTAACAAATCAAATTTTGCGTAGTGGAACTTCTATTGGTGCAAACATTCATGAAGGTAATTATGCACAAGTCTATGTTAAGAATAGTATTTAAGCTGTTGAAATATATTGCAATGCTTTTGGAGCAGAAGTAACCTTTAAAATAAAAAATGAATCGAATTACGCCTTTGCACATTGTGAACTGTCAGTAAAATGGCAATCGTTTCTTGCCGCCGGTGAAGCGGTAAATCCTTTTGATATAAGCGTAATTCACAAAAAATGGCAGGCAATGACTTTCAATATTTTTGGAATGGAAAGCGAAGAAGCCGTGCATAAAGCTTTCTATGATATTCATCCTGCAAGCGAGTGATATTGAGCTGGGCTTAAGTGATATTGCCCTTGGCAGTGATATTGGGCTTCGAAAGGCTTAGGGGCAAATATTATATTACTGTGAGGAAGAGCAAACAATGCCTCGATGTGACTTGCATTATCGCTTGCCGGCGCACGAACAAAAGCTACCCCGATGGAATATGCGGCGCAGGCCTTGCATATCTTGTTTTGGGGGGTGAAAAGCGATGAATACCAAAATGAAAAACTGGTATATTGCCGGAGCAATTTTTACAATGCTATTTGGCACGCTGCTGCATTTTGCCTATGATTGGTCCGGCCAAAGTCCTTTGGTAGGCATTTTTGGAGCGGTGAATGAAAGCATATGGGAACATCTGAAACTGCTATTTTGGCCGACACTGATTTTCTCCATTGCAGAATATAATTTATTTGGCAGGGAGCAAAAGAACTTTTTTGTGGCAAAAGCAGCTTCGCTTTATATCGGTGTACTGCTTATTGTGATTTTGTTTTATACATATAGCGGCATATTGGGAACAAATTATCTTGCTATTGATATCCTCATCTTTCTGCTGAGCGTGATGGTAAGCTGGTTTGTGGGTTATCGAATTATAACGTCAAACCATCAGGTGAGCAGAAAGGCAAATATCCTCTCGTTCTTTGCCATTCTGCTCCTTGTGCTGGCCTTTGTGGTTTTCACGTTTACCCCGCCGCAGTTGCCGCTTTTTGAAGATCCCATTACCGGAACATGTGGAATATAGAAAAAGCAGCAGGCTATGGTGGCCTGCTGCTTTTATTAAAATAAGGCTTGCAAAAAACATGCTACAACTACTTGTATATTATGGAAAGGCATGGTATAATATTCCCATCGCAAGTGATAAAATATGAATCAATCATGATAGGTTGGAGGCTGAGAAATGAAAGGTCTTGCAAAAGTTTTTATTAGAATTTTTTCTATATTTCTCATGGTGAAAGGTCTGCAGACGATAGCGCCTGTATTGCTAGTTTCTTTTTTTCAAGATACATCTCAAAAAACAGCAGTTTTTTATAGTATTCCCTCTTTGTTTATCGCAATTGCTTTCAGCTTGCTACTCTGGTTTTTTGCAGATATCCTTGCAAGTAAAATTGCAGGGGAAGACAATGGAAATCATAGTGTAAGTATCGATTATGAAAATATTGAATTAGCCGCTTTTGCAATTGTAGGCTTGGTGCTTTTGGTTGATTCCATATCTATTTTTTTGCAGAATATTTTCGCCATGCTAAGTACCTTGCGCATGGCCCAATTTACATACTCGCCAGCGATACTCAATAATACAAGTAAGCTCATAGAAAGTCTTGTAAAAGCAATCTTTGGCATTTGGTTGCTCATCGGATCAGAAGGAATTCTTCGTATGATCAATCGTGCGAGAAGCATTGGTTTGTCAGGTGAAGAAGCCAAGGAGGATTTCGTGATAGAAAATAAACCTCATCATGATACGAAAAAATAAAGGGAATCTTATTCATACTTAATATTTTAATTCTAAGATAGTTGAAAATCCCCAAATTGGGACGAATGGAGTTTGGAAGTCTTCAGCAGGCCGCAACGGCCTGCTGTTTTTTGCGCTGGACTAAGCAGGACATTTATAAGATGACGCATTGAAAGTGTTCTGCATGTAAATATATAGTTATTTATGATATTGAAAAAAGCAAACAAGAATTCATCGTATTATGGAAATGAAGGAAGGTGATTTTTAAAAAGAATAATGCTACTTGACTATTCATGAAACGTATTAATAAAACACTTGAATAATTTGTCAAAGCATGGTATAATATGCTTAACTGGTTTGTGAGGAGAAGTTAGAAATATTAACTATGTAATATATTAATTGGAGAAAACAATGAGAGTTTTTAATGAGAATGATCTAAGTTCAGTCTTAAAGGAACAAGAACACAGACTTATACAGAAAATTAATAAATATTCTAATGATGAGATTATGGCAAACAATATTGAATTACTTTCAGAAAATTGTTTTGAGGAATTTAAGGTTGAGCCTATTATTATTGGAGAAGAAGAATTGAAAAAGAGAAGTATCGAGCAGCACAAAGAGCGAAGGAAAGCTAATCCGTCTTTTCATAATTCTAATCGCATCGAATATACTGAGGTTGATGAGATTATTGCAAAGTTTTACTATCCAT
>CAZQDP010000027.1:11777-12379 GCA_964592375.1 uncultured Eubacteriales bacterium
ATACTCGGGTGATAACACATTGTTCGAATGTCGAGCATCTGCATACACATCATCGGAATATCCTAATCTTGATCTTTCTGATGCATATGTAGTGTTTACTATGCACAAAGAATTGCAGACATTTAAACTATTAGAAGACGAAGATATAATGTTAGCAGAATTGCATGAATGGTATCAATCTATTGTGACGGGAATAGGATACGTGAACATAGATGTTGAGGAATTCAACGCTTCCCTCAAAAGCGTTGCAGTAAAAAAGTTAATGGAGCGAAGAACAGTGGTTGAAAAAATTTCTTCAATAGCAAAAAACTTAGAGGTGCCGTTACAAAAATCCGACTTTGCTAAAAAACATATCCCAATGTCAAGAAAAATTATACCTACATCAAAGAAATATAACAATGAACCGTCCTACTACATAATGGATTTAGAATATCAATACATTTTGGAAACAATTAAACACAACGGAAGCACTTATGAAAGAACACCGTCGTCATATAAGTCAATGCAAGAAGAGGATTTGCGGAATACATTGTTAGCGGCACTCAACGGAATGTACCAAGGAAGTGCAAACGGAGAGACATTCAGGAACAAAGGTAAGACTG
>CAZQDP010000027.1:12389-27377 GCA_964592375.1 uncultured Eubacteriales bacterium
CCTTTGTAGCCGAGTGTAAAATTTGGACGGGGAAAGCATCTATACAAGATGCGATTAAGCAACTCGATGGTTATTTAACTTGGCGTGATTGCAAGACTGCGCTTATATATTTCACAAGAAATAAGGACTTTTTTAAGGTGTTGGATACTGCAAAACAGACCCTTACTAATTTTCCAACAATACGCCATGTGAAGGAAATTGACAAAAATGAGTTTGAATGTAGTTATATTTCAGAAACAAATGTGGGACAAGTTGTTTTGATGCGAGTAATACTTTTCAATCTATACGTACAATAGGTTTTAAACATGCATGGGTCAGTTCTAATCTTAAAATATATTGAGGTAACTTGCTATTCATAAGGGCGAGAAAATGCAAAGTAAGCAAGGCATAGAAGAGACCATTTCACTCAGATCCTGATGCTGGAATTAAAATGCTGCTATTTAAAGATTTCAAAATGGTACAAATGGAGGAGTTTGGAAGTCTTTGGAAGGCTATGGCTCATATAAGCATTTAGTAAAGAAATACTAAGGAACTGGAGAGCGAAACGAGGATTTACGTCGTGAGTAAAAAAAAACAAAAATTAGCTAAGGCGGATGAATATTATAATGACGGGCTATTTGAGCTTGCTCGTTATGGTAAAGTTGTCTCTATGCGTAATCTTAGTACACTTGAACAGCACGCTCAAATTCAAACATATTATAAAGAGGAATACCCGAAGGTTAAGGAACGCATAGATGAAAAGGTCAATAAACTAAAGAATGAAATATCTATCTGTGATCCATTGATGCTACTCAAATTCACTAAAGACATGGCTATGCTGTCTCAGATGAATAAGTTTTCTGAGTTTGATTATACAAGCGAAGAAAACATGGTAATTAGGGCACAGGAATATATCCAAAGCATTTTGGTTTCAACAGAAAACCATTTTGATGATACTGAATCCATAAAAGATCAGGATAAACGATGGCATTCAGTTCTCACTGACATAGAAGATTTGTATAAGGAATTCGTGTATTTTTATCATTATTGGTCAGCATACAAAAAAAGTACTGGCGAGATCTCTGATGAGATGATGTGTTATATTGTAGAATCCCAGATGCTCTATCTCGTTAGAGGTAACCGCTATCAGGTATTTGAACTTGAGCCACTTAAGAATCTTTTACCTACGCATAACGACATTCTTGTGGAATTGTTTGGCGTCACGGCTGATCAAATAATCGAGGGACTTGAAAAGCTTGAGTATTCTATGTCGCAGGGTTTAGCGGACGCTTGGATGGACATGGGAAAGAAATATGGTGAGTTTTGCGAGTCAGTTGATAAGGGGACAGATCCCGAAGCAGCAATTGAAGATACACGAGATTTAACGCATTCCATATTCGACAAAATATTCGGCGAGGCTTTAAATGACATTTCGCATGTTACCGGATGGGATGGCAGATTAATAGACGCTCTTTCATTAGGTATTGGCGAATGTAATTCCTTCTTTGACGGCTCAGAGTTTTCAGGTTGGCCTATCATGGAGATGCCGACGAAAAAGAAACCGTTTATAAAAATAGATGGTATTGCGTACGGATTTGATTACTATTCATTATTCGACAATATTTATCGGGCCTTACAGAAAGAAATCTTCCGTTTAAAGCCTGAATATATAGACACATGGAGCAAACATCAGAACTTAGCCAGCGAAGATATGGTTAAGACCTTGTTTTTAAATCTACTGCCTGGAGCAACTGCTTATAGAGGGAATTATTACCCTACAGGTAATTCCATGAAGCAGATGAACGAAAATGACCTGATTATTACATATGAGAATTACCTTTTTATCATAGAAGTAAAAGCGGGCTCTTTCCCACAAACACCACCGATTAATGACTTTGATGCCCATATAAAAGCATATACAAAGCTCGCTCAAGAAGCAGATTCACAATGTAGCCGGACCATTAAATACATAGATGGACATCAGCCTGCCCCATTCTATGATGGGGATAGGCAGAAGAAATTTGAAATCGACAGCATCGCTGAATTCAAAGAAATCTATGCATTCTCTGTTACTGTTGATAATTTTAATAACTTTGCGGCAAAGGCTGAAAAGCTGAATTTTATAACTCTTTCAAGTAAAACAATTGTAATTTCATATGATGACCTATTATCATATGAAAATTATTTTGACTCGCCCATATATTTTCTGCATTTTTTAAAACAAAGGAAGCTTGCGATAGATATCCCCCAAATTGCAATGAACGATGAGCTTGACCACTTGGGTATGTATATTGGTCATAATATGTACTCGATCACAGCCTCCGAATTCCCGGCAGAGCACAGGATAAATTGGCATGGTTTCAGACAAGAGTTAGATAATTATTTCAGCAAATTATATTTGCCGGAACTAAATGCAATAAAGCCTAGGCAGAACATACCGAATGAAATAACAGAGATAATTAGGCTATTAGAACAGGGAACAAACAAAAATAAGATTGATGTAGCGCATTTTCTCTTGAATATGTCTTCAGAAGCCAAGGATGATTTCTGCAAAGCAATTCATCATGCGTTGAGACGGCAGCCTGAAATCGGCAGAATGGTTGTAATGTCTGCCTTCAGAGAAATAAAGTATTGTTTGTTTGTTGAGATCCCAGGCATTAAAGTCATGAGCCAAGCGGAACGCCAGGATTACGTATTGTCCGCCATTCTTGGTGATGAATCAATGCAGATTATGTGGATTGATCTTAATTACGATAAAGACAGCAACTTGATCGGAGCAAAAGGGAAGCAATGCAGTTATAGTTACATTCCAGCTAATGATATTGATCGGCTTAAAGAGTTGAGTGTCAAGTATGCAAAGAGCAGAATAGAAAGTTACCAACGCCAAAACCATAGGAGGGTCGGCAGAAATGATCCTTGTCCCTGCGGTAGCGGCAAAAAGTATAAGAGGTGTTGTATACAATATGAATAATTGAACAATATTCAGGCCAAGCTTGGATGGTTTTTTCCAGATTGCATGGGAAAGGGAAAGTTTCTGCGCCTATGCGTCCGCCTTTTTAAGGGTCAGAAGCGCAGTAATAATTCGGGGGTGACCCTTGCGGCCATTCTGGGCACAACTTAATAAAAATATTAGAGGGTAGTAATTTTAAAACTTTTGGATTGCTATAGAAATGCGATAACACTTCATCATTCTATGGTGCCCTGATTTTGGTGCACAATGGATAGATGAAACAAGAACTTCATAATGTGGATGATGGACAAGCATATGGTGGTAATGATTGTAAACTTGATAGCAACAAATCGAGGCAGTCATACTTATGTTGATTATTATTTGTATAACCGCCAAAACTTTTTAAGCAAAATAAGAACTTAAAATCCATTGTGGAAGGTGAGACGAAATGAAACGTGGTAAAGCATTTGAAATATTTGTAAAACGAATTCTTGTAAATGTTGGATTTTCAGAAGTCAAGTCTGACGGTATGTATATTTTTGATGGTGCACCCGGTCAAATGATTCAAGGATTGGGCGAAGCGCATAATGCGGATGTACTTTTGGAACCCCCCGTTCAAACGCCTTTCTATTCACGTACAAGATTACTGGTTGAATGTAAAGATTATAGTAGAAAAATCGGCTTAAATACCATTAGGAGCGTCTTAGGTTTGCGTGAGGATATCAATCATTTTGATATAGTAGATATAAATGAGCTGACTGCGCGACGGCATCAGAATCGCGGTGGAATTATTTACAATTATGAAAGGTATTACTATCAGGTTGCTATTGCCGCATTAAGTGGATATACAGTGCCTGCCCAAAAATTTGCTGCAACTTATCGTATTCCTCTGCTGGAATTTGATAAGATGCCGTTTTGGGATGAGTTTTGTGATGTAATTGGTTTTAGAAGCTTTCATCAAAACGCGTATAGGTCTTATATGGAAGCTTATGGGGATGTTGAAACAGAGGAGAGGATCCTCAACCTTGCGGATAGTGTTGGGCAGCGTATGGCCGTGGCAATTACCAATTCCGGTCAACTGCTGTTTTTGTATCGATTAACTGGTAAGCAAAACCAATTTGACGATTATTATTCATTACATTGGAATGAACCGGAATTTCCATGGAAATTAGACACAGCGGCACAAACTTATCTATTTCAATTGCCTGACAGCATTATGAAATTGTGGTTGGATAAAGCAACAAACGACCTTGAAATGAAAAAAGAAGCTATTAATTGTAAAGCAAGTTTTCTATCAAACATGATTGTTTATTATACCGAAAACGGCTACCCAATTATTAAGATGATTTCCATAAATAAATACGAACTGGATCAAGCAAGAGAGAAGCTATAACTTAAACGAACTATTCTTCGAGTATTAAAGCTTCTTAGTTGCCCATTATGTTTAATAAATAGCATTAAATATTATAGGGGAGAAATTCATGAATTTGATAACGTTTTTTAGCTCTATTCAAGTCTTTATTCAATCCAATTACAAAGGATGTATTAATGAAATGAAAGTGAGCAAAAGCCATGTCAAGCGATAACTACATATATAAAAAAGAAGTTGATTGGTCAGTGTTGAACTACGGAATTAATATACCAATTGATTTGCAAAGTATTTTTTACAAAAGTATTAATTTTTATATGAACAAAGGTGAAAGTAAGAAAATCAAAATATTTATAGAAAATAATGAATGTATAGGAGTATTAACTAACATAAATTTTGATAAAACTAAATATCCAATACACAAAGATCTGTTGCAAATACGATACACACCTAATAGTCCAATAGCTATAAAGCTGAGAGAAATATTTTTTAGTAGTTATGATTATCTGTTTGCAGAAAAGGAGAAGCTTGAAAATAAGCGTAAACAGATTAATTTGCCTAATGATTTGATTGAATATATTGCAATTTATTCAACATGTCACGATGACACTTTTGTATTTGAATGTGTTACAAATGAAGAACTAGTTTTGGCGAAAAAGGTTGTTAATGTATACGAAGAATTTCAACTTGAAAATATATTATATGCACAAGATTTTACTTCTGCATTTATAGAAAAGGAAAAGATCGCTAAGATTAGAAAACTGGATAAAACAATAGGAGATAGCTTAAAGTTAATTTATAATTATAAGTGTCAAATATGTGGTGAATATATTGGAGAAAAATATAATGCTCAGGTTATTCATACTCATCACATAGAACCTTTTTCTAAATCTTTAAATAATAATCCTGAAAATTTACTCATTGTATGTCCTAATCATCACGGAGTAATACATACTGCAAATCCAATATTCGAAAGAAAAAAGAAATTATTTTTATACCCAAATGGATATAAAGAAGGTCTAAAGCTAAATGCACATTTGTAATGAAAAGGAAGGTTTTATATATTGTGGACAGCAAGGCAATTTGGATCCTCCATGACCATTTGGTAGAGGCTCTTTAATCGTTTTAAATGTAATGCATATCCAACAAAATCTTTCAAAGCGGCACCTATCATCTTGACAAACATACTACAATGGATTATAATTGTAGTGTAAACGTCAAATATGTGTGAGGTGAGATATATGTTTTTACCGGTTGAACTGCAACTTTTATTGGCTAATAATAACGGAATAATTACAAATATGCAAGCCGGAGAGGTGGGTATTTCCCGCGAACGCCTTCGTTTGCTTGTTAATGCGAGGGAATTGGAACGAGTATCTGGCGGGATATACATTTCCTCAGATACGTTACCGGATAAAATGTATATTGAACAAAAGCGCAAACCGAAAATAGTCTATTCTCATGAAACTGCGCTGTTCTTACATGATCTCACAGATCGTGACCCTGTTTATTATTCGATTACGGTGCCGCGGGGCTATAATAACTCGGCAGTTTCCGATAATGGATTTACTGTTTATACAGTCAAACGAGAATTATACGAAATGGGTGTCATTCAAAAGAAAACGATTTTCGGGAACTTTGTTAAAACCTACGATTTAGAACGAACAATATGCGATTGCATACGTAGTCGCAATCAAATGGATATTGCAGTGGTAACCGATGCCGTGAAACGTTACGCCAAACGGAGTGACAAAAACTTGAATGTGCTTATGCAAATGGCTGAAGTATTCAGAATTGCAAAACCACTTCGAAGTTATATGGAGGTGCTATTATGAAAACATCCACGCAGTTAAAAGCACTGGTGCGCTAACTATTTAATTTGAAAACTGATACATAACTTCCAAGAGAAGATTACCCCTCCCCCTTGGGACCAAGTTCTCCTGCTTTTCGAAGCAGGATTTCTTTTTGGTTTAAGGAAGGATCGTCCGTGACCATTTGGTAGAGGGCATTTAAAATTTCGCCCATCTGCTTTGAGGGGGCAATGCCGATAGCGGCAAGGTCGTCTCCGGTGATGGCGAGATGCTTTTTTTGGAGCAGTTCACCTTTTTGCAGCATTTCCTCGAAGATTTGCTGGGCACGGATAGCGATTTCTAAATTTTTGTGGGCGGCCGCTGGGTTTTGCGCCAGGGCATCTGCCTTTTTGAGCAGGAGCAGGAGGGGGAATACGCTTGGGGTGCCTTTTGCATACGCTCTTCGCAGATTTTTTTCTCGGGGCAAAAACTCCTCGTCGTGCCGCAGAACAATTTCCGTAACGGTGCGGATGGTTTTTTGATCAAACCGAAGGCGGCGCATAAAAGCTTCTGCCATTTGGGCGCTTACCTTGGGGTGGCCGTAGAAATGATCCACACCTTTTTGATCCGTTACGCGCATTTGGGGCTTTCCGATATCGTGCAATAGCGCAGAGAGGCGCAAGGGGAGGATATCGGGGCAATTTGCCACAGCTCGAATGGTATGCTCGCCCACATTATAGAGATGATAGGGTGTATGCTGAGGGGTGGCAAAGCAGGCGGAAAGCTCCGGCGCAAAAACGGCAAAAAGGCCTAACTGCTCTAAGAGCAGCATGTTTTGTGGATGGGCAGAGCACAGGCATTTTTCAAGCTCTATGCGAATGCGCTCGGGGCTTACGTGGGATAGCAGATGTGCATTTTTTTGAATGGAGCAAGCGACCTCTTCCAGCAGAGAAAACCCCAGCGTGCAGGAAAAGCGCACGCCTCTTAGCATGCGCAGGGCATCCTCACAAAAGCGCTTTTCGCTCTCGCCCACGCAGCGAATGACCCCCGCCGCAATATCCGCCATGCCGCCGAATGGGTCCACAAGGCCGCGGGTAGGGCTATATGCCATGGCGTTTACCGTAAAGTCCCGTCTTTCAAGGTCGCATTCCAGATCGCCCACAAATTGCACGCTATTTGGGCGGCGATGGTCAATATATTCTCCTTCGGTGCGATAGGTGGTAACCTCGATGGCAAGGCCGGCCGCCATCACCGTAACGGTGCCATGTGCAATGCCCGTTGGGAGGGTTTTTTGAAAAAGACCCATCACCTGCTCCGGTTTGGCACTGGTTGCAATGTCCCAATCCTTGGGTTGTTTTTGCATGGCAATATCACGAACACTGCCGCCTACCACAAAAGCCTCAAAGCCGGCGGCCTCTAAGGTACTCAGAACAAAATCCGCGGCCTTTGGTAATTCAATATGCATACAATTCTCTATCCTTATCCCTTCTTATCCTGCGCAGGGCCAACGATAAAATCGCCCAAATCCTTTGCGGCATAGGGCTTGCAGATACGCTGAGCACAGCGGTGCATTTCCTCTAGGCGCGATGGGTGCAGAGAAATGAAGTTAATTGCTTTTTGAATGGAAAAAGTGCGGCTGAGCTTGATGCCGGCGCCGCAAGCCGTTAAAAATTCCACATTGCGATCTTCCTGACCCGGGATGGGGTCAATAAACATCATGGGAAGCCGTTTTGCGAGCGCTTCGGATACGGTCAGACCGCCCGGCTTGGTGACCAAAAGGGAAGCCGCATCCATATACAGATCCACATTGTCTACAAAACCATATACATACACCTTTTTTTCAAAAGAGGCTTTTTCAATGAGTGCCTTCACCCGTGCATTTCTACCGCAAATCACGGCGATATTGCAGTCGAATCCGCTTTTGTCTACCTCTGATAAGGTGCGCGCCATATCCCCATATCCCATGCTACCCATCATAATGAGTACAAGGGGTTTATCGTCCATGCCAAGCTTTTTTTTGGCGGCCGATTTATCGATGCCGCCGGCGAATTTCAAATCGATGGGAATGCCAAAGTCATGCATCTTCGCAATATCCACTCCCTTTGCCGCAAGGTCGGTGTTTAAAAGAGAATGGGCGGTGATATAGTAATTCAGACGGGTAAATTCCCAGTGGGGATGAATGGTAAAATCCGTTACAATGCCAATACTTGTAATATCAATATGCTTTTTTTGCTTTAAATACGTTAAAATTTGCCCGCCGAAAATATGGGTTGTGACAACAGTATCAATTCCATTGTCGCAAATATGCTTTTTAATTTTAAACGCCAAGGCTTGATTGAATTTGTTCATGGCCTCCATGAATATAATTTGCCCTTCCTCGCCTTTGGTATACACCTTTGCATATAAGCTTGGTACCTTTGATATAGAAAAATCGTATAATTCGGAAATGAGTTTGCTCAGTGCCGGATGGATATGATGGTATACATCGATAATATCCACCGATACCCCGATGGACTGAAGATAATCACTCAGCGCCTGTGCGCATTTATTATGCCCATTGCCGGTGGAGATGGTGAGTATTAGTACTTTCATGTAGGGTCATCCTCCTTTTTTGCAAGGTATTTTTTATTTTTTGTATAGACATATTGTACACCAAATTTCCAAAAAAAGCAAGAGCAATAGGCTTTGGCAAGCCAAAAAGAGGCTGCCCGCCAAAGGAGCGGACAGCCTGAGCATCAAAAGAAAAATGAAAGGATTAGTCTAAATGAAAGCATTCCTCCATATTGGACCACCATTCACCCTGGGCGGCCTCTTCAATGGGTTGCTGGCAGGGCATGCAATGGCTCCACCAATCCTGCGTGATGGGATCCGCCGCCATTTTTGCCATATCCCCATCAAAATCTTCTCCGATGTACTCAAAATAGGCAAACAAAAAGCCCGCTTTGATGAAAATGGAATAGTTTCGGATATTGCATGCGGTAATCATTCCCAGCACCTCTGGCCAAACGGCGGCGTGCAGTGCTTTGTATTCCTCAATTTTTTGGGGGTTTACTTTGATAATCTGGCCATATCGTTTCACGCGCTTCCCTCATTTCTTTGATTACTTATTTATAAAAATCCTCTACTGCCTGAAACATGGCAATAATATTTTGGGCCGGCACATCCGGCAGTATATTATGAATGGGGTTAAATACATAGCCGCCTCCCGGTGCAAAAACCTCAAGCCGCCTTTTTACATCCTCCGCCACTTGCTGTGGCGTACCACGATTGAGAAGCTCTCTTGTATTGCTGCCGCCGCCCCAGAACGTAATGTCTTTCCCAAATTCTTTTTTGAGCTTTTCGGGTTCCATGTCTTTGCAATTGGTCTGCACAGGATTAATGATATCATACCCTGCCTCAATCAAATCAGGCATGAGCTTATACAAAGAGCCGCAGGAATGCAAAAAGGTGTGCATCTTGCTGTGTTTCTTCACATAATCACAAAGCTGAAAATGCCGTGGCTTAAAAAACTTGCGGTACAGCTCGGGCGACATAAAGGGGCCGGAATCCATGCCCAAATCATCTCCAAATCGGAGAATATCCACCACATCGCCCACGCTTTCGCATACCTTCTCAAGGGTTTTTAAGTGGCAGTCAAGCAGTGCATCCAGAAGCCTTTCCACATTGTCTTCTTCCAAATAGAGATCCATGAGGAAATTGTCAATCCCTCGCAAAAAGGTGCCCCATTCAAAAAGGTTGCAACCGCAGACAATCATCAGCGCGCGGTCGCTATTTTGGCGAAGTGCAAGGGCTTTTTTTCGCAGGTCCTCCCAAAAATGCGCTTCGCCTGCATGATCCCATGGGCTATGTACCAATGCAGACCAGATGACCTTTTCCATGGCCTTCGGCAAATCCTTTAAGCTATCGGGGTATGCCTCCCGATATGGGAATATGGTTTGGTCAAAAAAAGTGGCGCCCTGGGGCATGTGCCCTACAATATCACCGCTTTTATCGTATGCTTTTATTCCGTTCGGTTCCATTTTCATTTGAAAACCTGCCGGATATTTGGCAGGGCTGCCATCGGAGAGCACTATATCCTGCCAATCGGAGTCTTCCGTATTAAAGGTGCGCCCGATGTCCAAAACATCCACGCCAAATCGATCGAGCACTTCTAATTCCGGCTGTGCAAGCTGCTGGACCACATCATATACTTTTGTCTTCGAATTTGTAAGTTGCAGACTGCTAGTAAGCCTGCCATATGCAATGGCAGAAATACCTGAACTTGGGGTTGCGCCAAGGTCAATGGGGACCCTGTCCGGCTCTTTATGGGCAATAGAGGAAAGTACCCTTTCTCTTGAGGTCATCATACGCACTCCTTGAAAATCAAATTACTGATAAAAATTATACCGCATTTATGAAAAGTTGTCAATTATTTCGCACATATTTTTACTGCAAGATTTTTGCTAAAAAAGCAGGACTTTTTGCAAGGAGTGAGGCCGACTAAATAAACGGTGCGGCAATAGAGGTAATGCCTTTTTTATTGTTGCCAAGCACTCTTTTAAGCACGCCCACCGCTGTTTCAAATTCCGCTTCGCTTGCCATGGCATAGCAGAGCCGAAGGTGCCTATCATGCCCCGAAAGAGGCGAGGTATAATAGAGCTCGCCGGGAGCGGTGAGTACATTGTGCCTTGCAGCTTGGTGGTACAGGCTACTGCCTGTAATATGCGCCGGAAGCGAAAGCCAAAAGTTCAGTCCGCCCGTTGGCACCGCAAACTGCACATCAAAAGCCGCAAGGGACTTTAGCATATCGGCGCTTTGGCGAAGCCGCTTTTGATAAAACGCCGTAACACTTTGCACATGCCCCGGCATATGTCCACGGCTTAAATAGAGCTCCAATGCTCGCTGGAAAAGGCCGGGAGAGGAAATATCGGAGGTGTGCTTTGCGGCCGCTATCTTGGCACACAGACCAGAAGGCGCGGCAATGCAAGCAATGCGAAGACCCGGCATGAGTATTTTAGAAAAGCTCTTGATATAAATGACGCGATCATCGCTGTCCATTTGCTTGAGGGACAAGGGCCTGCCTCCAAAGTCAATATCCGACATTTCATCGTCCTCAATAATATAAAACCCAAATTGCTTTGAAAGCGTGAGCAGCAGCTGCATTTTTTGCTTGCTGTAACATATGGTGGTGGGAGTTTGAAAGCGAGGGGTGACATAAACAAGCGCAGGGCGATAGAGCGCGGCCATTTTTTTAAGCTGCTCCATATCCATGCCATCCTTTTCCATATGAATACCAACCATTTGCAGTCCAAGTCTGCTAAAAACAGATTTTGCGCCTGTGTACCCGGGATTTTCTACAAATATGGTGCTCTCCTCACCTGCATAGGCCATGGCAATGGTATCAATTCCCTGCTGTGCGCCCGAGACCACGATGATATCCTCTGCGCTAGCCAAAATGCCATGCCCCGAAAGAGTGCCACTGAGCTGCTGGCGCAAGGGATAATACCCCCTGCTCTCTTGATAGGCAAAGGCCTGCGCGCCGCCGGTTTGCAAAATTTCCGTGAATATTCCGCCAAATTCCTTCATGGGATAGATGGATAAGTCAGGGGAGGTGGAGGCAAGATTAATGGTATCGGGAGTAATTTCATAGGGCAGAATGGTATTCGCTTTTTCTGATTTCTCCCGAACGAATACGCCGCTACCCTTCACGGATACAACGTGCCCCCGCCGGCTAAGCTCATCATATGCATGGAGCACGGTAGACATGCTCACATCAAGTTGGCGAGTCAGCTTGCGCACAGATGGTAGCTTTTCGCCCCCTACCAAATGGCCTGACCGAATATATTCCTCGATTTGACCGGCTATTTGAAGATACGCAGGCAGCGTTGTACTCGAAGATAACTGTATCGGAACACTTTTTTGCATAATTTCCTCCAATCTATTGACACATGCAGATTATTAGTATAAAATCATATCAAGATAAGCCTATAACTGTATCGGTACAGTTAGTATAGCAAGTTTTTCGCATGTTGTAAAGGGCTTTGAAAAATTTTGTGCTACCATGCACATGAAATAGGAGGAATTTGTAATGAGCGAAAGATATGAACTGAACAAGAATTTGGCCCAAATGCTCAAGGGCGGCGTGATTATGGACGTAACCAATGCCAAGGAGGCGGCAATTGCCCAAGAGGCGGGCGCTGTTGCGGTCATGGCACTGGAGAGAGTGCCCTCCGATATCCGTAAGCAGGGCGGCGTTGCAAGAATGAGCGACCCGAAAATGATCAAGGAAATTAAAAGCTGTGTCAGCATTCCGGTGATGGCAAAAGCAAGAATAGGCCATATTGTGGAGGCGCAAATTTTAGAGGCGCTGGGCATTGATTATATTGACGAGAGTGAGGTTTTAACACCTGCTGACGATCAGTATCATATTGATAAGCATGGGTTTAAAATCCCCTTTGTATGTGGTGCTAGAAACCTCGGCGAAGCACTGCGCAGAATAGGGGAGGGAGCGGCCATGATCAGAACCAAGGGCGAAGCCGGTACCGGTAATGTGGTAGAAGCGGTGCGCCATATGAGAACGATGATGGGTGAAATCCGCAGGCTGAGTGCCTTGCCTTCCGAAGAGCTCATGAGCTTTGCAAAGGAAATCGGCGCACCATATGAATTGGTACTGGAAATTTCAAAAACGGGTAAGCTTCCGGTGGTCAACTTTGCGGCAGGCGGCATTGCCACTCCTGCTGATGCTGCGCTGATGATGCAGCTTGGCAGTGAAGGAGTATTTGTCGGTTCCGGTATCTTCCGCTCCGCAGAGCCCGAAAAAAGAGCCAAAGCCATTGTAAAAGCCACCACCTATTATAATGACCCAAGTATTATCGCAGAGGTTTCTGAGGATTTGGGCGAGCCGCTTGCCGGCATAGACATTTCGCAAATTGAACCGAGCAAGATTTTAGCAAACAGGGGCTGGTAAGGCATGAAAACAGTTGGTGTATTATCCTTGCAAGGCTCTTTTGCAGAGCATTTGCAAAAAATAGAGGCCATCGGGGGTGTGAGGCCAAAAGAAGTGAAAACCGCAGAGGATTTGGCACAGATTGATAGCCTGATTATCCCCGGCGGTGAGAGCACCACCATTGGCAAGCTACTGAAAATCTTTGAGATGGATAAAGTTATCATGCAGCGGGCCGAGCAAGGAATGCCCATATGGGGTACATGTGCCGGAATGATTCTGATCGCTAAGGAAATCGCAGGTGAGGCGCCGCATCTTCCGCTGATGGATATTTCGGTTCGGCGCAATGCCTACGGAAGCCAGCTGGACAGTTTTAAGGCGTCTATGCGGATAAGGCAGGTATCGGAGGAGGAAATTCCACTGGTTTTTATCCGTGCACCATGGGCGGAAAAAGCAGGTGCGGGTGTGGAGGTGTTGGCGGAGCATGAGCAAAAAATCATTGCCGCGCGCCAAGGCAGCCTTTTGGCCACAGCCTTTCACCCTGAGCTGACGGACAATACCATGTTTTATGAATATTTTATCACATTTTAATATAGTAGTTTATCGGTCTTGAAAGTAAGCATGATAAAAGCAATGAAAAGGGGCGTCATTTTTGGCGCCTTTTTTGATGTATTTTTGCAATGAATTTATAAACAATATCTATATCTGCATGGAAATGAAAGATAAATTTGTGCATATTAACCATTTATATGTCGAAAAGCTATAGATTTTGTCAATTGAATTGTGATGAATATGTGATATAATAATGATGCACTATATTATAATTTCACACCAGTGTTTGGTTTCTTTTTTTCTACACGATCCGGTGCGTTCAATTAAAAATCAATAGAAGGGTGGAATGCGATGATTACGGCGTTGCCTTGCTTTTTTAGCTTTATCATTAAATGATGTAGTTTTTTCTGTATTTTTTTATTAGCAATTGCTTTGTTCTTTTTTGCACCAAAGGGCTAAGGTCTTTTATTTACTCGGAGGAAAATAAAGAACGGAGGAATTTATTCATGTTTCGAAAAGTTCTATCAATTATTTTGGCGTCGGCTTTAATCTTTTCTGTGATGACATTTGCAAGAGTGAGCAGTTCCGGAATTGTAATGTCCGGGAGCACTGTTTTGGGAAATGGTGCAGGGTTTGTGGGTTATGCATCCCTTTCGGGAAGAGTGGTAACCATCAATGCCAAACTTTATGGCCCCATTACAAAACTGACGAGCGCAAAATTTGGAGTTACCTTTGATAAAGCAAAGGTAGATATGGTCAAAACGGATGGGACAACCATCGTGAGTACATACCAAAACAGCGATTTCATGACAGATACAGCCATTGGCGGCTTTGCCTCATATACAAATCTGCCGACTGATTTTAGGAAAACGCTGAAAGTGCTTGTTCATAGTTTGCCCACCTTATATTATGCATCCGCAGGCTTTGACAGGGTTCTGCCTTCTCAGGCAGGCATCGACTATAGTCCGGCGAGTGGTTCTGAGTTTACCGCTACCATGAAATTTAAGGTAAAAGACGGGCAGGCAATCACACTTGCGGCAATAAAGACTTATTTTAATCTTTCGGGCGAAGTATCCGCACCAACGCTTATTGAAGCTTCCGGCAAAAAATTTATTCCCGTTGCGGGCAATTTTGCGGATGCCTATGTTTCCTCATCGATTGCGCATATAGACTATACAGCAATCGGCACAGATCCCACACCGGCTCCTGGTAATACGGTAACAAATCCTACTCGCACAGCTCCTCCTGCTATGGTGGGCACCACCTTTGTGGCATTGGATAATTTCGAGAGCGGAACGCCTGCCGGAACGGTGACCAAGCCAGCGGACGGGCCGAATTCCATTACCGTCAAAGGCTCTACCGATAAATTCCTATATTTTGATTATGTATATGGCACCTCAGCACCGGGGATACGATACAATTTTGC
>CAZQDP010000028.1:0-18797 GCA_964592375.1 uncultured Eubacteriales bacterium
ATTAACTATTAAAAGATAAAAAATATAGGGATAGAAGAAAACAGGCACTTTGTTTTTCCGCTTTCATCTATCCCTATATCAATCTTTTAACTTTTAAAGAGGAGTCGAAAGAAAGATTAGAACACTTCCTTAATTGTTTCTTTTAGTTTTTCTGCCGAAGCTCTGAACAGCTCAATTTCCTTGTCTGTAAGCCGAACATTGTGCATTCTATCAATTCCGGTTGAGTTGATAACACAAGGCAGGCTGAGTGCAACGTCACGAACGCCATATTCCCCATCTAATACGCTGGACACCGTAAGGATGGCATTTTCATCACCGCTAATGGCTCCAATTACTCTTGCGGCTGCCATACCGATACCATAATATGTAGCACCTTTGAGCTGAATAATCTCGGCGCCGGCATCTTTGGCTTCCTGGAAAATTTGCATACGATTCACATCTTGACATTTCTTGGTGCAGTCTTCACAAAACTCATCAAATGGCTTGCCGGCGATATTGGCACGGCTCCAAACAGGGACCTCACTGTCCCCATGCTCTCCAATGATATACGCATGTACATTTCGCACATCCACATTGCAATGTCTGCTTAAAAGGTAACGGAAACGTGCCGTGTCAAGCGTGGTTCCCGATCCAATCACTCGATGTCTTGGCAGTCCGGATTCTTTTTGGATAACATATGTTAAAATATCCACAGGATTTGATATAACCAAAATAATAGGATTGCTAGTGTGCTTCATAATATTATTTGTGATTTCTCTTGCAATAGACACGTTAATTTTAGCAAGATCCAAACGATTTTGACCTGGTTTTCGTCCCATGCCTGCTGTCACGATAATAATGTCTGCCCCATTGCATTCATCATAACCGCCTTGGCGTAGAGTAACCTGCTTAAAGTAAGCAATGCCATGATTCATGTCCAATGCTTCTCCGCGCGCCTTGTCTTCATTTACGTCAATAAATACAATTTCAGATGTTAAATTACTCATCATAATTGTATATGCGATGGTGGAACCGACATTGCCGGCACCAATCACCACAATCTTCCCTTTTACTGTAAAATTGTTCATTTCCCTCACCTTTTTTTGTTAAATTTAAAAAATCACCCCAATATATATTATCACCAAAATATCCAGTTGTCAAGGGGTTTTGGCGGGGCAGAATAAAAAATATATGAAAATATATAAGAAAACGCTCAAATCAATAATGAAGCAGAAGAAAAAGACGAGTGAATGGCCTTAGTATGATTGAAATGATTGGTATGTTAAGCGGATTTGGCATACAACCATTTGATTTCAATAAATTTACAAAAGCAAAGCGTAAAATGCATAGTTGCAACAAATTTTACACAAAAATGCATAAAATGAGGAAAAAAGCTTGACAGCAACTTAAAAAAAGGATAAAATAATATAGTATGTAATATCATTTTTGGTAACCGTAAAGTGTGAAAAATATGATAAAAATCAAAAGAGAGGAGGGATAAGGTCAATATGATTATTTTAGCAGCAATTATTGCTGCTGTAGCAGGCGCAGCAGCCGGCTTTTTTGGCGGAATTATGTATCGCAAAAAAGTGGCTGAAAAAATTACAGGCGCTGCAGAACAGCAAGCGAAGTTAATAGTTGAAGGAGCTCAAAAAGCCGGAGAAAGCAAGAAAAGAGAATTGCTTCTTGAGGCAAAGGATGAAATTCATAAAAGCCGTGTTGAGCTTGAAAAGGAAATAAAGGAAAGAAGAGGCGAAATATCCCGTCAGGAACGCCGTATTTTGCAAAAGGAAGAAAATCTGGATAAAAAGGTGGAGACCTTAGAATCAAAAGAAGAGTTGCTTGTCAAGAAGAACAAAGAATTAGAGGCAATGCAGCAAGATGTCGCTCAAATTCAGAAAAAGCAAATAGAGCAGCTTGAGAAAATCTCAGGTTTGACCGTGGAAGAAGCCAAAAATCATTTAATAAGAAGCATTGAAAATGAAGCTCGCCACGAGGCGGCTATGCTAATAAAAGAAATCGAAGAACAAACCAAGGAGGATGCGGATAAAAGGGCCAGAGAAATTATTACGACCTCAATTCAAAAATGTGCGGCAGATCACGCCGCAGAGGTGACAGTATCCGTAGTAGCGCTACCTAATGATGAAATGAAGGGGCGCATCATCGGTCGTGAGGGAAGAAACATTCGCACCTTGGAAACATTAACAGGCATTGATCTTATCATAGATGATACACCAGAAGCGGTTGTGCTTTCGGGGTTTGACCCGGTAAGGCGTGAGGTTGCCCGTTTGGCACTGGAACGGCTTATTCAGGATGGCAGAATTCATCCGGCACGCATTGAAGAAACAGTTGAAAAAGCCAAAAAAGATGTTGAGAATACAATTAAGCAGGAAGGGGAGCGTGCCACATTTGAAACAGGTGTACACAGCCTTCATCCTGAACTGGTCAAGCTTTTAGGGAAGCTGAGGTTTAGAACAAGTTATGGTCAAAATGTACTTATGCATAGCATAGAGGTGTCCCATCTTTCAGGAGTAATGGCAGGGGAACTTGGCGTTGATATTACACTCGCAAAAAGAGCCGGCCTTCTGCATGACATTGGAAAAGCAGTGGACCATGACCAAGAAGGCTCTCATGTGGATTTGGGTGCAAATATTGCTCGTAAGTTCAAGGAATCCCCCGGCGTTATCAATGCGATTATGTCCCATCACGGAGATGTTGAGCCGGATAGCGTTATTTCTTGTATCGTACAAGCGTGTGATGCAATTTCCGCGGCAAGACCGGGTGCAAGGCGTGAAAATCTTGAAACCTATGTGAAGCGTCTTGAAAAGCTGGAAAGCATCGCAAATTCCTTCCCCGGTGTGGAAAAATCATTTGCCATTCAGGCAGGTAGAGAAATTCGCATAATGGTAAAGCCGGAGGATGTGAATGATGATTCCATCGTACTGGTTGCAAGGGATATTGTGAAGCAAATTGAGAACACCATGGAGTATCCAGGCCAAATTAAAGTACATGTTGTTCGTGAGGTTAGAGCCATCGAATACGCAAAATAATGCCAGGTAAGGCCCAAAAAGACTGATGCAATAAGATTTTTTAAAATCCTTTTGTATCAGTCTTTTTTGAATATTTTGGTTATTTTCTGCCATATGAAGGGAATTTTCATAAAGAAGCAAAGCAGAAAGGAGGCGAGGAAATTTGAATTTTAAGCAGAAAGTTGCAGTAATCACAGGCGGAGCAAATGGCATCGGCTTATGCATTGCAAAGGAATTTGCTATGCATGGAGCAAAGGTCGCCATTATTGACATAGATGAAATAGCAGGAAAAAGGGCAATAGAAGAGATAAGCGCATACGGTGGAGCGTGTTTTTTCTACCATGGAAATCTTGCGGATTTGGCCACTTTGGAAGGCTTTGCACAAAAAGTCATTCGAACCTATGGAAAAATACATTATCTGATTAATAATGCATGTATCAGTCGACGGGGAATTCTCAGTGGCTGTGAATTTGATGATTTCAATGAGGTACTCAAAGTAGGCCTTACCGCTCCATATATGCTCGCAAAGCTTTTTAAAGATCATTTTTTAGAGGGCGGCGCCATCATTAACATTGCATCTACAAGAGCTTGCATGTCTCAGGCAGACACGGAAAGCTATACTGCCGCAAAAGGCGGCATTTTGGCACTGACCCATGGGCTTGCTGTAAGCCTTGCCGGAGAGGTAAGGGTCAATAGCATTAGTCCCGGTTGGATTGATGGGCGTGCCAATCAGAGCGAAAGCGATGCGGACTGCGCTCAGCATCTGTCAAAGCGCATTGGCATGCCACAAGACTGCTTTGGCCGTACTATTTTTATGCGATGAGCGCAGCGGCTTTATTAATGGGGAGAACATCACCATTGACGGTGGAATGACGAAAAGAATGATATATCATGGCGATGAAGGCTGGGAATATAATGGAACGTAAGCGAGCCGAGCATAATAGGACAAGTATTTTTATTGCCGAAAAATGAGATTATCATTCCAAGGCTGAAAACAACATGAATATTTGAGTTTCCCCATTTTTCAAAAGACGTCTAAAGTAGTGATTTTGATGACATTTCGGGACGGTAGTGACAGATGTTCGGCTCTTTTGTCATAAAAATATACGTTTTTTTGTGACAAAACAGTACCGTCCCATAGAAATGTCATCAAAATCACGACCAGTTTTGCATCTAAGGAAAAATGGGGAAACTCAAAACTTGAATACCCTTGACAAATAAAAGACAAAGGTGTAAAATAATAAAAACATGTAAGCGAAAAAACCCACAAACATCTTGTTTTTTGGTTCATCTTTTCATCTCACCCAAAGGTGAGTTAAGGAGCGTAACCGGCAGTGATTTTTATGCCACTTGTTTTTGCAAACTCATTGAGTGAATGTTTTTTGCTTCTTCGTTTTAACGACAGCTTTCAGAAAACGAGCCGTACGAAAGGGTGTAGTCATGAAAACATTTAAAAAGCCTAAGAAATGTCCCTTTTGCAAAAGTACGAATATAGTCATGGATTTAGTGGAATACAAAAAAGATGTCTGGGATGAAGATACGAATGTAATCATTCGCGGTTCTTATTATTGCATCGCTTGCGGAAAATTCATTCGCTCCTTCTCTAAAGGGAGTAATGATGTTGCCTTTTCGCTATATACATAACGTTTGCGATTGAAAAGAATAAAGGGCGAGCCCTATTTATTAAATGAAATGAAGGAGTGTATTAAAATGGAATACTTTTTAACGGAAGAGCAGCAAATGATCAAAGAATTGGCTGCAAAGATTGCAGATGAGAAAATAGCACCTGTGGCAATTCAATATGACGAGGAGGGAAAGTTTCCTTCCGATATCGTGAAAATACTTGCCGACTCGGATCTGTGTGGTGTTTACATACCGGAAGAATACGGCGGATTAGGCGGCGGCATCCTTGAAATGGCTTTGGTTGTTGAAGAATTAAGCCGAGCTTGCGGAGGCATTGCACTTGCTTTTGCTGGCACCGGTCTTGGTACTTTCCCAATCATACTCTTTGGTTCTGAGGAGCAGAAGAAAAAATACCTTCCTGATATTGCATCGGGCAAAAAATTAGCTGCATTCGGTCTAACAGAAGCAAATGCGGGCAGTGATGCCGCAGGAATACAAACAACAGCGGTGTTAGATGGAGATGAATATGTTTTAAACGGAACCAAGCAGTGGATTACAAATGGCGGCGAAGCAGATATTAATACCGTTATTGCATGTACCAATAGAAGCAGGGGAGCCAGAGGGTTTTCCGCATTTATTGTTGAAAAGGGCACGCCCGGCTTTTCCTTTGGGAAAAAGGAAAACAAAATGGGCATTCGGGCATCATGTACTCGTGAGCTTGTTTTTGAAAACTGTAGAGTTCCCAAGGAAAATCTTCTTTTA
Source organism: uncultured Eubacteriales bacterium (assembly GCA_964592375.1). Classification (GTDB taxonomy): domain Bacteria; phylum Bacillota; class Clostridia; order RUG12999; family RUG12999; genus CAZQDP01. Next base: position 5,394 of record CAZQDP010000028.1, read on the forward strand.
AAAGAGGGGATGGGCTTTTCCGTTAGCATGAAGACCCTTGACAGAACAAGACCCGGCGTCGCTTCCCAGGCTTTGGGAATAGCGCAAGGTGCTTTTGACGCTGCGATTAAGTATTCCAGAGAAAGAGTTCAATTTGGCCAGGCCATTTCTTCCTTCCAGGCTATTCAGCATATCCTTGCCGATATGGCAATTCAAATTGAAGCAGCAAGATGCTTGGTGTATCAGACCTGCAGGCATATAGACAGCGGCGCTGTCAATATATCAAGAGAATCCGCTATGGCAAAGGTGATGGCCTCCGATACTGCGATGAAGGTAACAACAGATGCAGTGCAAATACTGGGCGGCTATGGCTATATGAAGGAATACCCTGTTGAAAAAATGATGAGAGATGCAAAGATTACGCAAATATACGAAGGGACAAACCAAATTCAAAGAAACGTTATTGCGTTAGATCTAATCAGGGAAGCATCCTTCAAGCATAAAGGAAAGTAAAATGTCATCGTAGGCTATGCAGCCATCCTTTTGTGCGAAACAGATATCTACCAAAATACTGGGAGTGAAATGATTGAATATTATTGTTTGTGTTAAACAGGTTCCGGCTACGATTGACGTAAAAATGAATAAGGAAACCAATACAATTATCCGTGAAGGCATTGAATCCATCATCAATCCTTTTGATACATATGCGGTCGAAGAAGCCCTCAGAATTAAGGATAACCAAGGTGGGAAGGTCACGGTAATGAGTATGGGCATCCCTTCCGTTGCAGAGCTTTTAAAGGAGACCATCGGTCTTGGTGTAGACGAAGCAGTGCTACTCAGCGACAGAGCCTTCGCTGGGGCAGATTCACTGGCTACATCCTATGCACTTTCAATGGGAATTAAAAAAATCGGGGCGTATGATCTTATCATCTGCGGCAAGCAAGCTACTGACGGGGATACTGCGCAGGTTGGGCCAAGTGTGGCAGAAAAGCTTGGCATCCCGCATACAACTTATGTGAGAAAAATTGAAGAAATAAAAGAAGGATATATTCGGTGTCAGAGATTGACTGAAAACGGGTATGAGGTCATCGAAATGCCGCTTCCGGCAGTGATTACTGTTGTAAAAGAAATTAATGAACCGCGCCTGCCATCCATCAAAGGCATGATGAGAGCAAAAAAAGCAGTGATTGGTGTTTGGACAGCAGACGATATTTCTGCAGATATCAATCGATGCGGATTAAAAGGATCACCAACACAAGTGGTAAAAACCTTTGTGCCCATCCATGATGTGCAAAGTGAAATGATTGAAGGCACCCCTTGTGAACAAGCAAAAAAGCTATCGGATAAGTTGCTATCCATGCAATTTATGGTAGGCAGATAGTACATTTTATTTTCTGGAGGTAAAACATGGCAAGTATAAAAGTGCTCATTGAAAAATGCGTGGGCTGTAAATTATGTTTAGGTGCATGTCCTTTTGGAGCCATCAAAATGGAAGAGAAAAAGGCAGTGATACTTGATAATTGTACGATGTGCGGCGCCTGCGTATCATCCTGTAAGGTGGCTGCCATTGATTTTCAAAAAGATGAAGTGGTCGTGGCCGATGATTTATCCACATATAAAGGAGTTTGGGTGTTCGGCGAGCAGAATAATTCTGCCCCCGCCGGCGTTGCTTTTGAGCTTTTAGGCGAAGGAAGAAAGCTTGCAGATAAGCTCGGTGTGGAATTATCCTGCGTTCTTTTTGGTGAAAATATCGGGGAGGCTGCAAAAACGCTCATCGCAGGCGGCGCTGATAAAGTGTATGTGGTAGATCACCCTTCTTTAAAAAACTACAATGATGAAATTTATGCAGACCTTTTTGTTCAGATTATCAAGGAATATAAACCGGAGATTGTGCTCATCGGGGCAACAACCTATGGTCGTTCGCTGGCTCCCAGAGTGTCCTCCAGGCTAAACACAGGGCTCACTGCGGATTGCACTGAACTTGAAATTGATGATGAAAAGGGAATACTTCTGCAAACAAGACCGGCCTTTGGCGGAAATCTAATGGCAACGATTATTTGTCCCAATCACAGACCACAAATGTCTACCGTAAGACCGAAGGTAATGAAAGCCCTTGAACCGGATGATGCAAGAACAGGTGAAATCATAGCGCCAAATGTCAAAATGCCAACGGATGTGAAGGTCATTGTATCCAGCGTTGTATCCTCTGTTTGCGAGATGGTGAACCTTGCAGAGGCTGATATCATCGTCTCTGCCGGAAGAGGAATTGGAGATCCTAAAAATTTGGCACTTATTGAAGAGCTTGCAAAGGTTCTCGGTGGCGCTGTTGGTGCTTCCCGCGCCGTGGTAGATGCAGAATGGATTGCATATAACCATCAGGTAGGCCAGACCGGCAAAACAGTGGGGCCAAAAGTGTATTTTGCATGCGGCATTTCGGGTGCCGTTCAGCATTTGGCCGGAATGTCTTCATCCGATACGATTATTGCAATTAACAAAAATCCCGAGGCACCAATCTTTAAGGTTGCCAGCTTTGGTATTGTAGGCGATGTGCTTGAAGTCGTTCCAGCTATGATTAAAGAATTTCAAGCGAAATTAGCATAGAAACTGTATTTTATATTTTTTGAGCTCACTTAGGATGTTGTTTATATGCATCCTAAATGAGCTCATTTTACGTGCCAAAGGTTCATGCGAAGGATTTATTCAATATGTCCTTCTGCTGAGCGAAGAAGCGCTTCATTTTTAGTAGCTACTTTTCCAATGGCGGAAAATATTTTAAAACCCGTTTTGAGGGCCGGCGAATTTTGCGAGATGATAAAGTGATCCACCAGTGGGCTATCTAGCAGCGGATCTTCAAAAAGACTGCCAAAGTCCATATGATCTCTTTCAAATAGTGCAAGTAGCGGCATGGTTATATTCTGCGCATCATAGGGAAGTAGCGCTTCTGCGAACATTTCCTTTTTTCCATAGCTATAAAATACATTTGCCACGGAAATAAACCGCTCGCCCGACATTTCAATATCATAATTAAAGCGATATGCCGCACAGTCATTGCTTAGCACGATGTTTTGCATAAAATGAAACACATGATTATCCGTCCGCTTATCGCACAGCTTGACAACCCCTTTTTTTCCAAATGCAAAAACATTGTTTCTAATGATGTTATCCCTGCCCTTGATATTGATGATATCCGTATTGGTGCGGTAGCAAAGATTGTTTTCTACCAATACATGAGCTGTACCATCATCCAAATAGATTGCATTTGCACCATAAACGGCACAATTGATATCGTGAATGTGATTATTCGAAAGCACAGTTCCAATTTGGCACGATAGCGTGTATATACCGCCCATATCACTTAAATACTCCTTGCCGATGTGGTGAATGTGATTGTATTCTATTCGGTTTTCATAAGAGGATCTTTCATGAAGGCTGTGACCCCAACCAACGCTGATGCCGGTATAAAATAAGTCATGGATATGATTATACGAAATCGTATTACAAGCGGAATACAGCAATAAAATTCCGACTGCACTGTGAAAAATCTTTCCTACATCATGAATGTGGCAATTGGAAACAGTATTTGAATGGGTTTTACGTGCATGCTCCTCGCAGGAATTTTCCCCGTTTATTTTTATTCCTCCCGCACCTGCATCGGTTATTTCAACATTTTCCACCACAATACCGCTACAGCCATCTGAAACATCAATTCCGTACCAGCCGATATGCCATATCTTGCAATTTCTAATGGTGCAGTTTTTTGCTCCTTCCAAGTAAATAACACCGGGAACATTGCGCGCGGCTTGACTGCAACCTGCCAAGGGTAGCCCGGCCTCATCCGCCTTCATGGGGTATGAAAGCCCGCCATGTCGCAGTTCAATTCCTTCTATCGTGATGTTATGAATAGTATCTCCTTCTTCGGGCCTACCCACAAGCCTAATCAGCTGCACGATTGGAGCGGTAAATATTTGGGCAGTCTCTATGCTTTCATCAGGGAAAGGAATGTAGTAGATCACACCAATTGCCTTATCGAAATACCACTCCCCCGGCTCGGTGAGCGCTTCAAAAACATTTTCAACATAGTACATTGCATTTCCGCCGTTATGCGGCGGATGCGCACGACATGGCGCTGCCTGGGTATATTTTGAAAACGTGACCACACTGTTTTTTATGTCAATATTTTTTATAGGAAGCCTTTCCTCCACCCAAAAGTGTAGCATAACCACTTCAATGTCACTGATATTTTTCCATTCTTGCAGGTCTTTTTCATAAAAACCAAATGTGTTTGTGTGAACAGCCCAGCGGAGGTCTTCCTTTTTGCAAAGTGGATCGCGAACGGTGTAAAAGCCTGATTTTGGCAGTCGCGGCCGTGCGGCACGCCTCCCATTTACAAACAACTGTAAAATTTCTGTCTGGGCGCCAAAAGATGCGGGAAGCTTGGCGCACCATGCCGCTTTTCCGCTCACATGGCAAGGCTGCCAGCCTTCTATTTTTTTACCGCCGTCAACCACCGCTTTTTGTGCATTGCAAGACTTAATAGTAAGCGCCGCCCCGATATCCCGGCCAATTTCAATCGGCTCTTCAATGTAGTATATGCCGTCATCCAGCCAGATAACAAAATTTTTCGTGCAATCGCCTACGGTAGAATTTTCAAGCCCTAAAGAGAGCGCATACACCTTTTCAATTGCCGCATCAATTGTCAAAAGCGGCCCATCCTCGTTGCCAACATGCAACAAAGAAAAGCCGCTCCACGCGTTATTTCCCTTGGGAGAAACATAAATATGGATGGTATCCGCCACGAAGTCTGCTTCATTGTTTCGCATCGTCATTCCTCATTTCGATTACTCATTTTAATCATACTATACAGCGGCAACCAAAAAAAGTCAAGTGTAAATATGTCAATGAAGAAAATTGTTATTTTTCATGACGGATAAATTTTTCATACGCCGCTCTTAGCTCCTGCGCTTTTTCCTCCGGAGCGGTAGGGTTGCAATGTGCCCATGCACCTGTTTCACTGGAGGCATTGAATTTCTGCTTGTCCCGGCTTCGCATGGGCGGATAGAATTCAATGTGAAAATGATAATACATGCCGGTATCGATATCGTTTACCGGGCATTGATGCAGGCACATCATATATGGAAAGGAATAGTCAAACAAAGCGTCCAGCATGCCGGCAGTATTTTTCAGCATCATCGCCAAACTGTCCTTCTCTTTGGCAGTCAGCGCGATAATGCTTGGCAAATGGCGCTTGCTGATGATATAAACGCCATAAGGATATTCAGTAAAAAAGGGCAGAATGCAGGTAAAATCTTCATTTTCAAAAATAACTCTTTTTTCTACAGAAGTCTCCTCTTTTTCGATATCGCAAATGAGGCAGCTGCCTTTTGCCTCGTAATGTGCTTTGCAAAGCGAAAGTTCCCTGGCAATTTTTTGGGGAATTATACTGTAGCCATATATTTGCCCATGAGGATGTGGCATGGTTACGCCCACCGGCTCACCCTTATTTTCAAAAATGAGAATATATTTGATATTGGTGTCCTCGCTCATCTTCTTGTATCTATCAACCCAAAGGTCAATGAGCTCTCGGATATGCGAGGGATAAAGCTGTGCCAATGTTGTGGTATGCTCCGGTGAGTACAGAATGACCTCGCATTTTCCATATGCCGGGCGAGTGAGATAAAAATCCGTTGCCACATCATCCTCAGACGGTGGGTTTTGGGATAGTGCAGGAAAATCATTGTCATATGGAAGCACCGTGTAATGCTCCGGAACCTTGCCGCTTCCAGGGCAAAATGGACACCAGCCTTCGGGCATCTGTGGCCTGTCTTGACGATGGGATGCAATCATAATCCAGTCACCTAAAAGTGGATTGTATCGAAGTTCTGCCATCTTCTCTCCTCCTTTTTTTATAATAGTACCATAAATAAAAAAGAAAGTACATTGATTGATGTTGCAAAAACATGGATAAATGTTGTATAATATAGTATAGGCTTGAAAGAAAACGCAAGAGGAAAAGAGGATCGGCATGATGAAAATTGTACTGGAGGATCACGAGAGTCCTTTATATGTATGCAAATACGGCAACGAGCAGTGCCAGCCCCTGCATCGGTTTGGGCCGTCGGTCAAAGAACATTATTTAATTCATTATGTGCATAGTGGAAAAGGAAGGCTTGTTGTAGGCAAAGAGGAATATCAGCTAAAGAAGTCCGATGCCTTTTTCATTGCACCCAATATCATTTGTCTATATGAAGCAGATGAAAAGGAGCCATGGAACTATTCGTGGGTAGGATTTAAGGGAGCCGCGGCAGGGGAATACCTTGAAAAAGCAGGGTTTTTAGCTCAGGAGCCGGTACTTAGTGGAGGCAGGAGCGGCATGCTCCTGGATTTTTTAAACCAGCTGAGGCAAATCAATCCCATGACAGATTATGCAGAGCCGCGGCTTACGGGCCTGCTGTATGTATTTTTGTCCCATTTAATGGAGCTAAAGCAGGGGGCACTTCGAAGTGCGCAGAGGTACATTCCTTCTGTGGTTGCCTATATACGCAGCAATTATGAAAGGAAAATCACGGTGAGAGAATTAGCGGATTTTGCAGGGCTAAACAGAAGCTATCTGTACTCCTTATTTAAAAAGCAAATGGGAGTTTCTCCGCAGGAATATTTGCAAATCTTCCGAATTGAAAAAGCGGCTGCCCTCATGAAGGACAGCCGACTATTACTGGGTGATATTGCAAGGTCGGTAGGTTTTGAAGATGCCTTGCATTTCTCGAAGATATTTAAAAAAATCAAAGGATTATGTCCTCGTCAATACCGAACGATGGCGGAAAAAGAAAAGGGGTAAAAGAACCCTTATTCCTGCTCCTCATCCGTGAATAAGTTTAGCTGCACCGGGGCATCTTCCCCTTTGGGTTTTTGACCTGCATTGGGAATGGTGCGCACCTTGTAGGCACTGCTCTGTGCAAGTGCGGCTTTTGCCACCGTTTGCATACTGGCAAGAAACTTATCCCGCTTTGCTTTATAGACCTGAACACCTAGCGTGCCACGGGAGGCTTTTAGACTAATAAGCTGGGTATCACATACCATAATATGATTGCCGCGGCTGATGAGCACAATATCCTGCTCCTCTAAAAGATGCAGTATACTAACAACGGGCACAGCAGAGGAATATGCCCCGGTTAGCCGCTTGCGATTGGTTTTGGTTGCATAGCTTTCCATGGGAACCTTGGCAACTTTGCCATTTTCAAAAGCAAAGAGCATGAAACCAGAATAATCCTTGGTGGAAGTCATATAAATAATCTTTTCATCCGGTGCTAAGTCCAGAAGATTGGGAAGATAATCACCCAAAGCACTCGCCTTGCAGTCGGGCAACTCATGGATTTTCATCTTATATACCTGGCTTTTATCCGAAAATAGCAGAACATCATCCTTGTTGGACGCCTCCAGCTCGCAAATCATTTCATCCCCCGGCTTTAATTTCTGCTCGGAAGCGCCTCGCAAGGAAACCAACGAAATCTTCTTCATGTAATTGTCCTTTGTCATAAACAGGCGCAAGCTGTAATCCTCAATTAAGTGTTCATCGGAAAATGCTTCAATATGTTCCTGGTCAATAATGGTGGTTCTTCTGTCCTTCCCATGTTTTTTGGCAATGGCCGTCAGTTCCCCAATCATCACCTTTTTCATTTCGCGAGGGCTCTGCAGTACTTTTTCAATGCGTTCAATATCCAATAAAAGCCCATCAATTTCGGCAAGACGTTTTATAATGTATTCTTCATTTAAATTACGCAGCTTAATTTCTGCCACATATTCCGCTTGCACCATATCAATGCCAAAGCCATCCATCAAATTGGGGATAACCTGATCCTCTTGCTTGGTATGGCGGATAATGGCGATGGCCTTATCAATATCCAAAAGAATTTTTTTCAGTGCATTTAAAAGATGCAGGCGGCTTTCTTTTTCCGCTTTTTCATACAGCAAGCTACTGCGAACACATTCCATGCGGAATTTACACCACTGCTCAATAATTGCGCGAATGCCAAGCACAACGGGACGCTGTTCGATGAGAATATTAAAATTACAGCCGAAGCTGTCTTCCAGTGGGGTGTATCGGTACAGTTTGTTCATGATCTGATCTGGATCGGCACTTTTGCGAATATCAATGGTGATTTTCAGGCCATTGATATCTGTTTCATCGCGAATATCGGTAATATCCTTGATTTTATTGCCACGGATGAGCTCGATAATTTTATCAATAATACTCTCTGCCGTGGTGGTATACGGAATTTCATAAATTTCAATGCAGGAGACTTTTTTATCATATCGATATTTGGCACGCACCTTAAAGCTTCCGCGCCCTGTTTCAAAAATGCTTTGCATATCCTGCTGTTTGTAAATCAGCTCGCCACCGGTAGAAAAATCCGGTGCCTTGATATATGAAAGAAGATCTGCTTCTTCATCCTTCAAATAAGCACAGGTCGCCTCACATACCTCTCTTAAATTAAAGCTGCAAATATTACTGGCCATGCCCACTGCAATCCCTTGATTGGGATTGACCAGTATGGTGGGATATGCCACCGGAAGCAGCATGGGTTCCTTGGTGGTGCCATCGTAATTGTCCATAAAGCTGACGGTATTTTTATCAATATCGCGAAACACCTCGGAGCAGATGGCATCCAATTTCACCTCGGTATATCGAGAGGCGGCATAGGCCATATCCCTGGAATACTGCTTTCCGAAGTTTCCCTTAGAGTCTACAAAAGGATGAAGCAATGCCTCGTTTCCACGGGTGAGGCGAACCATGGTTTCATAAATGGCACCCTCTCCATGGGGATTGAGTTTCATGGTCTGCCCGACTACATTGGCCGACTTTGTGCGAGCACCCGATAAAAGCCCCATTTTGTACATGGTATAGAGTAGTTTTCGGTGAGATGGCTTAAAACCGTCAATTTCAGGAATTGCACGCGAAATAATAACGCTCATGGCGTAGGGCATATAATTGGTTTCGAGGGTAGAGCAAATTGGCCTCTTTAGTATATTGTCCGCCAAAGACGATCCTTCCTTTCGGTTAGCTTACATCGATTAAATCGATATATTTTGTGCCATTTTGTGCAATAAACTCCTTGCGGGCAGATAAATTATCGCCCAGGAGCACTTCAAACATTTCCGCTGTTGCCTGTGCATCCTCCGGCATGATTTGCACAAGCCTTCTGGTTTCGGGATTCATGGTGGTTTGCCACATCATATCCGGCTCGTTTTCGCCAAGACCCTTGGAACGTTGAATGGTCACCTTGCCACTAAGCTTTGATGCAAGATCATTCTTATCTTTATCGGTATATGCAAAATAAGTCTTGTTTTTACAAGTAATTTCAAACAGAGGGGACTCCGCAATATATACAAAGCCCTTTTCAATCAGCTCCGGCACCAAGGCATAGAGCATGGATAAAATCAGTGTGCGAATTTGGTATCCATCCACATCCGCATCCGTACAGATAATTACCTTGCTCCAACGAAGAGAAGACAAATCAAACAGATTAAAATCCTTATTGTGCTTCGACTTAATTTCAACGCCGCAACCGAGCACTTTAATTAGATCCGTGATAATATCGCTCTTGAAAATCTTATCATAATCTGCCTTCAGGCAGTTGAGAATTTTACCTCTTACGGGAATAATCGCCTGGAATTCCGCATCTCGCCCCATTTTGCAAGCACCAAGTGCAGAGTCGCCCTCCACGATATACAGCTCGCGACGCGCAACATCTCTGCTGCGGCAATCCACAAATTTCTGTACCCGATTATTAATATCAATACTGCCCGTCAGCTGTTTTTTGACGTTAATTCGTGCCCGCTCTGCCGATTCACGGCTTCGCTTATTGATGAGCATTTGGGTGGCGATTTTTTCCGCTTCGACCTTATTCTCGATAAAATAAATCTCCAAATCATGGCGTAGCGTTTCGGTGAGAAAATCTTGAATAAATTTATTGGTAATGGCCTTTTTGGTCTGATTTTCATAGCTGGTAATGGTGGAAAAAGAATTGGAAATGAGCATCAAACTATCCGACACATCCACAAAAGTAATTTTCGATTCGTTTTTATTGTATTTGCCATTGTTTTTTAAATACTGGTCAATGGCATAAACAAAAGCATTTTTAACCGCTTTATCCGGTGCGCCGCCGTATTCAAGATACGATGAATTGTGGTAATATTCTAAAAGCGTAGTCTTATTATTGAAGCAAAACGCAATTTCCGCTTTGACCTTATACTCCGGCTTGTCCTCCCGATCTCGCCCTTGACCCTTCGCTGAAATGACCTTGATTTCCGTAATATTTGCCTCTTCGCTCATTTCCTGCAAATAGCCCACAATGCCATTTGGATAGCAGTATTCAAACACATCAATACCGTCTGCCGTTTCATTATAGAGCACGAATTTAAGGCCGGCATTGACAATAGCCTGCTTTTTCATAATGTTTTGATAGTATTCAAGGGGAATGTTAATATCGGTAAACACTTCAAGATCCGGCCGCCATTTAATTCGGCTACCGGTTTTTTTGCCGCCAAAGGGCTCTTTTACAAGCTCTCCTGCAGCTTCACCCTTTTCAAAATGCAAGCGGTATTTAAACCCATCCCGCAGAACCTCTACATCCATATACTCCGAGCTATACTGAGTAGCACAGCTACCAAGCCCGTTTAGCCCTAAGCTATATTCGTAGCTTTCTCCGGTAACATTTTTGTATTTGCCCCCGGCATAGAGTTCGCAAAAAACAAGCTCCCAATTGTACCTGCCCTCATTTGAGTTGTAATCCAGTGGGATGCCACGGCCGAAATCTGCAATTTCAATGGAGCAGTCTATATATCTTGTCACCTCAATAACATTGCCAAAGCCTTCTCTTGCTTCGTCAATGGAATTGGACAAGATTTCAAACATCGCATGCTCACAGCCCTCCAGCCCATCGGAGCCAAAAATGACAGCAGGGCGCAGTCGCACCCTGTCCGCTCCTTTGAGAGCGGAGATACTTTCATTATCATATTTCCGTTCCTTTTGTGCCATGCAAGCTAACCGCCTTTTTCGTCAAATATAAGAAACTTTATTTGAGGGAATTGACAACCTCATAAGCCGCCGCAATATTCTCGGAAGGAATATCGGGGCCGTAAATCTGCGTGGGTGCAAAGATATATCCGTTTTTGCTACTCAGTGCCTTGATGGTAGCGGCCGCATGCTCCTTTACCTGCGCAACCGTTCCGGTAATGAGGGTGTTTTGCGTATCAATTCCACCATGGAATATCATTTTGCCGCCGAACTTATCTGCAAGGCCGGATGGCTCCATGCCGCCGGCGGTCACTTGAATTGGGTCAAGAATATCCACACCGGCCGAAATCAAACTGCCGATAATATCTGAAATGGCACCGCAGGAATGCATCATGACCTTGAGTCCATGGCTGTGGGCAAGGGTTGTGAGCTTTTTGATATTTTCAAAAAATAGCTCATGCCACATATCCGGGCTGACGATGAGGCCATTTTGACTTCCAAAATCATTGCCGAAAAACCATATGTCCATTTTGCCTTTCATGGCGGTGAAATATGCATCGTTGAGATCTAAGTACATATCCGTGAGTCTGCCAACCAAGGTCTTTATCATATCAAAGTCCAGTGCGCAGTATAATAAAAAGTTTTCAAAACCCATCAGGCGGTAGCTGTCTCCCATAATGCCTGTCCAAAGGCCGCCGACGATAATGCGATCCCGATTGGCCTCGTATTCGGGCGCAAGCGCCGAAAAATCAAAATCAGCTCGGGTAGGCAGGGGATGCGCCAAAATATCCTGCACAGACTCGGCATGTTTCAGTGGGTTATCCAGCGCACTGTCTACCATGAACTTATGGGTATGCGCGCCGCGGGTCCAGCCAATGCCAAGGGGACAAACCCTTCGCGATTCTTCAATGAGTGTTTGCTTTTTATAGCAACGCAGATACCCTTCATTTTGGGAAATATCCCTAGATGGCAAATAAAAAAAGTCGCTCTGTAGGCAGTCCAAGAGCTCTTTTTCACTGCTAACACCAAAATATTTCATCAGGCCCTCGTCTGCCCCGCGAGTGGAAAGATAATCAACCGGCGGGCGGGTAAGAGGCTCAAATGCGCATACTTTGCGAAATAATTCTCTGGAATTCACAATACCACTCCTATAAAAAAATATACTATTTAAATTATAGTACAATTTAAGCTATTTTGTCAATGCTATAAATAAAAACAGCGTAAAAATTCTCATTTTACGCTGCAAATTCGCAAATATTACCGAGTAATCATCACCGTATTGCTGTGCGGGATGTAGTCCACGTTGTAGCCTGAACTTTGCAAGAGCTTTCGAATATGCACATATTCCCTTCCATCATTGAGAACATATGGGATGAGGGCAGAAGAGGGAGAATGCAGTAGGATAATGCCATCGGGGTTGATTTGCAGTTCCACACCAATTGCCGTTGCCATCTCCTTGGCATCCACCATGGTGGCGCCATCCTCCACATAGGCAGGATGCGCAAAATCAATGCGCCTGCCTTGCACATTCACTGTAATACCGCCATCTGCCTTTCGTAAAAGACCATTTGCCAGGAGCAGTTGCTCTTGGGTTTGAAGCCTTTTGGAAAAGGAGGCATAAAGCCTTTCATAGGGGGCAAGCTCTTCTAAATCAATCTCAAAAATCGATTTTGCAGTTTCAATCGGCTTTTTGGAAGTGGTGGAGAGAAAATAGAGATATCGCTCTTTTTGGGAGTCGTCACTGAGGGTGGAGGCAATGCGATCTGCCACCACAAAGGATAGGGTATAGTTGCATACATAAAAATCTTGATAAAAATGAGCCACGCTCGCCCAGCCATACTGCGCGCCTTCCGGCAGGGCAGACTCACCACGGTATTTTTCATCTAGTTCAAGCCATATGGCAGAAAGACCTGCAGCGGTCAGTGTACCGCCCTGATCTACTATGCTGTGTACCATATTTTCAAACTCGGACAGCATCATTTGTGTAAACGTGCGGCTTGCATATAAATCCATGAGATACATCGCAAACAATAATTGTTCCTTCGGGGGGGCATGAGAAGCCATGTATTCTGCAAAAAGCAGTTCGGATACGCCGGAAGCAATTTCTGCGGCGAGAACGGAATTCGAACCATTGCCATCGGAAGAATTTTCAGATAGGTACATGTGCACAGCATGACCAAGCTCGTGGGCAAGGCCCACACTGTCATATACCGAGCCTGTAAAATTCAGCAAAACATAAGGATGCCCCGGTGCACTGAGGGTAAAGGTTTCCTTTCGCTTATTGGCGGCAGGATAGGCATCAATCCAATGCTCATCAAAGGCCATTTGCAGTACGCGCACATATTCGTCCCCAAGCGGGCGCATTGCTTCTGTTATCCATGTGCGCAGCTGGTCTATGGTATACATGCCCT
>CAZQDP010000028.1:18897-26885 GCA_964592375.1 uncultured Eubacteriales bacterium
GGGCGCATTGCTTCTGTTATCCATGTGCGCAGCTGGTCTATGGTATACATGCCCTCCACATGATAATCAAGCGTAGCACCGCTGCTTCTCTCTTCCAGATTGTATTTATCATGTAATATAGAAAGATTATCGTTTGTTTGCGAAAGTGCCGTTTCATATGCCTTTTGGGTGATGCCATACTGATCCAAAAACATGGACTTCGAATCAAGGTAGCCGAATGCTTGCGCCGTGGCATGCCCCTTCATCACGCTCCGCCCATAAATGGCGCTCAGTGTATGTATATTTCGGGAAAAATCCTCGTGGCTCAGCTGCATTTCCGTGAGCAGTGTGGAATAGATACCGTAAAAATCCAGTGCAGGCGAAAGCGTGCTGATGGTTCTTTGTGCCTCAGGGGATAACTTCATTTCCGCAGGGTCGATAAGCTCTTCATATACAAAGGAAGTAGCGGCATCAAAATCCGATTTGAGCCGCAGACCTCGGTCCTTCTTTTCAATGGCAGAAGGGTCGGTCATATCCTTGCTGCCAAGCAGCTGGCCATAGCAATATACCTTGGCAACCTGATCGCTTACCGTATAATAAAGTGCAATAAATTCATTTTGCTTTGTCTCATCCTTCAGCGTGCCCTTGAAGGCCTTTAGCTTTGTGATATTCTCTTCAATGAAAGTGCATTCATTGCGGTACGCCTCGTCGGTTGCAAAAAGCTGTGTCAAATCCCATTCATATGGCGCCGCCGTGGCATTGGCACATAGGCCGGTGGGAAACACAAGCACAATAAACAATATAAAAATGGCGATTTTCTTCACTTGATCACATCCTTGCCATGCACGTTAACATAATAAGTTATATACTCATAGTTTAACATCAAGAAGGAAGGTTGTCAATGGGATTTTTGCGCAAGCCTTTGCCTTTGTGCGCAAAAAAAAACGGCCAGAAAGATGCAAAGCAAAAAATTCTGACCGTATAAGGTAATATTCAAGATGCCATGGATAAAAAAAGATGAAAATAACGGCAGGGCGCGAAGCTAATTTCTGCTTGCCCGGTAGATCGCATCAATATTTTGGATGGGCACATCCGCTTCAAACCATTGGCTTGCCATCAAAATATATCCCCCATCCTTGCCAAGCACATTGATATACCGCTCCGTTTCCCTTGTCACTTCCTCTGCCGTTGCATGGGGCAGTACAAACTGCGTATCAATTCCGCCATGGAAACACAATTTTGAGCCAAAATCCCGCTTGAGGCCCTCGATTTCCATGCCGACCACCTTCTGCAAGGGCTCCAAAATATCCACACCGCATGCAATGAGAGAGGGGATAATATTGGCAATGGCGCCGCAGCTGTGCTGCTGATAAAAAGCACCGTATTTGTGCGCCAAGGCGGTAAGCTTCTTTGTGTTTTCAGAGAAATACTCCTCCCACATGGGAACACCAAAGAGCAAAGAATTTTGCGTGCCATAATCATCATGCGGGCGCAGGATATCAATCTGCCCATCGCCTGCAATGAGTATGCGTTCATAATACTCTAGTTCAAATTCCACAAACCGATTATATAATGCATGCGCAACCTCGGGCTCTAAAATCATCTTCTCAAAAAGCACTTCCATATTCATCATAAAGGTGGAAAGCTGAAAAGGGCCCTCATGCCCAAATTGCAATGCTTTATTCTTATACTGGTCGCATTTGCGCTTGACGCTTTCATAATCAAAATGGTCCGGAGAAATCCAGTTGTAACTCAGAATATCCTCCACCGTGGTTGCCGCACCAAAGGGATATTCATAGACCACGCTGTGAATCTCGCCGCCGCTTTTGCACTGCACCATTTTACAGCCATAGGTGGTCTCGCAAATCACCTTGCCACCTTCCGTATACTGCCCAAGAGGCGGCCCGATATAATCGGGAGAACAATCCCGAATATCGACCTCATACAGCGCATAAATATCCTCATATCCCGATAAACCATGTGCCTTTACAATTTTGTCCTTCACATAATCCATCGCCTCAAAATTCACAGGCACCCTGTCGGGCTGTTTGTGCCCGATGGCGCACCGCAGCCGCTCTTTGCTATTCATGAATGCATCACCTCGTATTCTTATATTCGTATTATAGCATTTTGCCCCTTTGTTGTCTATAAACAAAAGGGCAATTTCTGTATATAAAAGGCTCAAAATAACAAGGGCACCTTAAAAAAAACCATTTTTGTGCAAAAGCTATTCTTCATCCTTTAAGCTTGCAAGCTCTTTGAAGACGCCGTCCCGGCTCAAAAGCTCGCTGTAAGTGCCCTCTTGCACCACCGCACCGCCTTCAAAAACCAAAATGCGATCCACATTGCGAATGGTGGTCAGCCTATGCGCCACAATAATCACCGTATGGGTTTTCATCAGCTCCTCCATTGCCTCTTGAATATGCTTTTCGGATATATTATCAAGGGCAGAGGTTGCCTCGTCAAAGATCAAAATATCGGGATTACCAAGCACCGCTCTTGCAATGGCAATTCGTTGCTTTTGCCCGCCGGAAATGCTAAAGCCACCTTCGCCCACCAAGGTATTCCAACCGTTTGGAAGCTCATTGACAAATTCATGCACATGGGCAATTTCCATGGCACGAATGAGCTCTAACATGGTAGACTCCGGCCGTGCCACACGAATATTTTCAAGGATGGTCGTTTGGAATAAGAAGGGATCCTGCGGTACAATTCCAAAGCAGGAGCGAAGGTCATGCAGGCTATAATCCTTGGCGGAGCGGTCGTGAATTTTCACTTCGCCCTCGGAAGGGTCATACAGGCGCATGGCAAGCTTTGTAAAAGTGCTTTTTCCACTGCCACTGCCGCCAACCAAGGCTACACTTTCATTGTAAGATACGGCGGCGCAAAAGCCACTAAAAATTTCTCGCTCATCATCATAGCCGAAGGTAACATTTTCAAAAGAAATGCAAGGAGACTGGTGGCGCATGGCATGCTCCTTCTCCATTTTTGGGTCGCGCCGCTTGCCATCGGGCGGCTCGGGGGTGGTGGCTTCGGTATGCATAATATTCATAATCCGATCAAGGCTAGCCTCGGCACTGCTTTTGAGCAGATTAATGCTCAGCCAGGTATTAAGGGTATTGAGCATTACCCCCATACTGCCCATGAACGCAAATAACGTACCGGTGGTCAGCCCTCTGTAAATACACGAAAAAGCGCCAACAATATAAATAATGGCCGTGCCGCAGTACTGCGTCATTTCTGGTTTAAAATGCTCCAAGGTTTGCCGAAAAGAGAGGGTCTTGCCTTTTTCACGCATCATTGTTGCATATTTTTCAAAGTTATTATAAATATTATCCTCCACGGAATACAGCTTAATGGCACGGCTGCCATGGAGCATATCCGTAATATACTTGCTTGCCTCCGACTCCGTTTCCAAAAAATCCTTGGATAAGCGGCGGATTTTCTTTCTTGAATAATGGTTCAGCGTAATATTCACGCAAATGATTGCCAGTAAAATGAGTGTCAAAACCCAATCAAAGTAAAAAAGGGTGCTCAGGGAAATGACAAGCGCAATAGACTGAGAAGGAATACTGGTGGCCATTTGCTGCAAAAAGTTTTTGAGATTTCCCATGGGCGAACCCATAATATAATTAAACAATTCGCCGGAAGAAACCTCTTCATGAAAACGCACGCAAAGTCCTTGCACATGGCGAAAAAACTGCGAACGAATTTCAAACAAAAAGCCTTCCAAGGCCTTGAGCATATTGTGATACCCAATGGACCAAAAGCCAATACGCATGAGGCCAAGCCCCACATAAGCGGCAGAAAAAATCACCACGGTACGAAGCCGATATGTACTATCCGCAGTGGTATTTAAAATTCCCTGGTCCACAATGAATTTAATGATCAGAGGCTGAAGTGCAACACCAATGCCGGTGAGCATAGAAAAAACGGTAGCAATAAAAATACTAAAGCGATACGGTTTGGTATAATCCCATAATATGGACCAAAACTGGGTTTTGTTGGTATCTTTCATCTCACTCATAAGCCAAATCTCCCTATTAACCACGTGTGATTTTTACCAATATACCATATATGAATTGGCATGTCAAGGGATTGAGGGAATAAAAAAGAATTAATTGAAATATGGGGAAAAGAGGGGGTTTATAAGAATGGGGCAACCATTTTTGGGCGGAAGGAGGGGAGGGAAAAGAAAGGTTGAAGTCAACAATTCTGCCGATTGCAGCGGTACAGTAAAAATAAAAATATGACAAAAAAATAAAGTAAAATAATTTTTTGTTGTACGGACAATGGGGCAGTGAATGTGGTAGAATGAGAGCGAAGGAAGAAGCAAGCGGAACTTAATTTGCCAATTTACGCAAAAACAATAATGGAAAAGATGAGAAAAATGTTGTTGAATTTTGAGTAATATAGTGGTAGAATAGTTTTGGTATAGTAAAAAATATACTTTAAAGTAAACGTGGACGTTTCTTTAAAAATCACACCAAAATACGGAGGATTATAAATGTTTGAACAAACCTTTAAAAATATTGATGATATTTTGCATAAAGACGCTGGTTGCGGTAGTGAGCTTGATTATGTGGAGCAGACTTCGTGGATATTGTTTTTGAAATATCTTGATGACCTTGAAAAGGATAAAAAGACAGCGGCAATGCTATCGGGCAAGGATTATAATGATATTGTTAGCTCTGAATTTAAATGGGAAGCGTGGGCTGTGCCAAAGGGCGATGATGGCAAGATTGACCATCATAAAGCTCTTACAGGGGATGACCTTAAAGACTTTGTTGATCATAAGCTGTTTCCTTATTTTAAAAAGTTCAAAACAGATGCCGATAGTGCAGATACCATAGAATATAAAATTGGTGAAATATTTAGTGAGCTTAAAAATAGAATACAAAGTGGATATAACTTGCGTGAAATTCTCAATATGATTGATGAGCTTCGCTTTCGTTCCCATGCGGAAAAGCACGAGATGTCCCACCTTTACGAAGATAAAATTAAAAACATGGGCAATGCAGGAAGAAACGGCGGCGAATATTACACCCCTCGTCCGCTTATAAAGACTATTGTAAAGGTTGTTGCCCCAGCTATTGGAAATAAGATTTACGATGGCGCCGTTGGGTCTGCTGGCTTTTTAGTCGAAGCATTTGAATACTTAAAAGAAAGCAAGAGCCTTACCACAGGCGATGTAGAGACTTTACAAAAGAGAACTTTTTACGGTAAAGAAAAAAAGTCGCTTGCATACATAATCGGAATAATGAACATGATTTTACATGGCATTGAAGCACCAAATATAATTCACACCAACACACTTTCGGAGAATATACAAGATATAGAGGAAAAAAACCGCTATGATGTTGTTTTGGCGAATCCTCCATTTGGCGGTAAAGAGAGGGCGGAGGTTCAGCAGAACTTCCCTATTAAAACAGGGGAAACGGCATTTTTATTTTTGCAGCATTTTATAAAGATATTGAGGGCTGGGGGAAGTGCTGGCATAGTAATAAAAAACACCTTTCTTTCTAATACAGATAATGCTTCGGTGTCATTGCGCAAACAGCTTTTAGAAAGCTGTAATTTGCATACTGTTCTTGATTTACCAGGTGGAACATTTACAGGAGCTGGTGTAAAAACTGTTGTGCTTTTCTTCCAAAAGGGTTCGCCTACACGCAAGGTGTGGTTTTATCAACTTAATTTAGATAGAAATTTAGGGAAAACAAATCCGTTGAATGAAAATGACTTGGCAGAATTTGTGGAGTTACAGAAAACTAAAGCCGATTCTGAAAACTCTTGGACTTTGGATATTGCTAATGTGGACAACACCACCTATGACCTATCTGCAAAAAATCCTAATAAAAAGGACGAAACAGAGCTACGAAATCCACAGGAAATATTGGATGAGATTAACGCATTAGATGCAGAAAGTGCGGAGATTTTAAGCGTGATTAGGGGGTTGCTATGAGGAGTAATTGGGAAGTTAAGAAGTTGGGTGAAGTTTTAAAAAAAACAGAAACTATTAATCCAACATTAAATGAAGAAACTGAATTTATCTACATTGATGTATCAAGCGTATCAAACAAGACATTTGTAATTGAAAATATAAACATTATTAAAGGAAAAGACGCACCAAGTCGAGCAAGAAAGCTAATTAAAAAAGGCGATATAGTTTTTGCAACTGTAAGACCCACATTATGTCGGATTTCAATAATCCCAGATGCATATGACAATCAAGTTTGTAGTACAGGTTATTTTGTTCTTAGAGCAAAAGAGTACATAAGTAATAGATTTATTTTTTATTATTTATTAACTGAAACTTTTAAAAATAATATGTTTAAGTTACAAAAAGGTGCAAGTTATCCTGCGGTGACTGATGCAGAGGTAAGAGAGCAAATTATTCAGTATCCAGTATCCCTCCCCGAACAACAGCGCATTGTTGCCATTCTGGATGAGGCTTTTGATGCAATTGCAAGGGCAAAAGAAAATGCTCAAAAGAATCTACAAAACGCCAAAGATTTTTTTGAGTCATATTTGCAGAGCGTGTTTGTAAATCGTGGCGAAGGTTGGGAAGAAAAGAAGCTTGGTGAATTAACAACTAAAATTGGTAGTGGTGCAACTCCTTCTGGTGGAAATTCTTCATATAAACAATCAGGAATTTCACTTGTTAGAAGCATGAATGTCTATGATGAAGGATTCATAATGAAAAATCTTGCATACATTGATGGGCAACAAGCAAAGAAATTGGATATAGTAACTTTAATGGAAAATGACGTATTGTTAAACATTACAGGTGCTTCAATTTCCAGATGTTGTGTTGTTCCAAAAGAAATATTACCTGCACGAGTAAATCAGCATGTAACAATTCTTCGTCCCAAAGCAGAATTAATAAGCTGTTCTTTTTTGCATTATTCTTTAATATCAAAGTTTAACAAAGATAGGCTTTTAAAGATATCAAGGGCAGGGGGTGCAACAAGAGAGGCTTTGACTAAAGCATTTTTAATATCGTTTGAAATTTCCATTCCCCCAATTATCCAACAAAACTCCATCGTCTCCAAACTCAATACCCTTTCCACCGAAACAAAAAGGCTTGAAGCTATTTACAGCCAAAAACTAGCCGACCTTGAAGAAAAAAAAAAAACCATTTTACAAAAAGCATTCAATGGAGAGCTTACGGCAGAATAACTCCGAAAGGAATGAAATGAATTATGAATGAAGCTGAAACAAGAGCGGAAAAAATTGACCCAAAGCTAAAAAATAGCGGCTGGGGAGTGGCTGAAGGCTCGAAAATCCTTAGGGAACATCATATAACCAAGGGGAAAATTCAAGCAGGTGGCACACGTGCAAAACCAACCATTGCCGATTATATCCTCGTATATAAAGGGCGAAAGCTGGCTGTTGTTGAGGCTAAGAGCGATGAGCTTGCAGTAGGTGAGGGTGTAGCGCAGGCAAAGGAGTATGCTTTAAAGCTTCATTTAGATTATACATATTCCAGCAATGGCAATGAAATATACGAGATGAATATGAAAACAGGTCAAGAGGCACTTGTCACAATTTTTCCAACGCCAGATGAGCTTTGGAACAGAGTGTTTTCAGTGCAAAATCAATGGAGAGATAAATTCAGCAGTATTCCTCTTGTAGATATAAGTGGAACGAAAATCCCTCATTTTTATCAAGAAATTGCTGTTAACAATGTCTTGAATGCTGTTGCAGAGGAAAAAACGAGAATCCTTTTAACATTGGCAACAGGAACGGGCAAGACCTTTATCGCATTTCAAATTGCATGGAAACTTTTTAAAACACGTTGGAATTTAAAAAAAGATGGTTTGAGGCAACCTCGCATCTTATTTTTAGCAGATAGAAACAATTTAGCTGACCAAGCATTTAACGATTTTTCATCATTTCCAGATGATGCTATGGTGCGAATAAGCCCAAAAGAAATAGGAAAAAAGGGTAGCGTTGTACCGACCCCCAAAAGTTAGACCAAAAATCTAACAAGTAGGAGGTCGGTATTT
>CAZQDP010000029.1:0-26199 GCA_964592375.1 uncultured Eubacteriales bacterium
GGGACTTGCGTACCTTTAAAATGGTATCTTCCTGATACAACGCACTTGCACGAAGCGCTTTTACATCCGTATTCATCAGCACCTTGGCATGGACGATGGGCTGACCGCCACCGGTAACACAGCCGCCGGGACAAGCCATGATTTCAATGAAATGAAGATTTGGCTCTTCGTCGCTTTTGATTGCATCAAGAAGTGCTCTGGCATTTTTCAGGCCGTGAGCAACCGCAACATTCACATCGATGCCGCCAACGTTTACAGTCGCCTTTTTAATGCCTTTTGTACCACGCACTGCATGGAATTCAATATCGGTAAGCTCTTTGCCCTCTACAATTTCCTTGACTGTACGTAGTGCAGCTTCCATCACGCCGCCGGTAGCACCAAAAATAACTCCTGCGCCGCTGCCAATACCAAATGGATCATCAAAGGGTTCATCTGCAAGTGTGATAAAGTCAATTCCTGCTTGCTTGATCATTTTGGCAAGCTCACGGGTTGTGATGACCGCATCCACATCTTCATACGAAACCTTCATCTCATCTCTTTTGGATTCATACTTTTTGGCGGTGCAAGGCATCACGGAAACCACATAGATATCTTTTGGGTCAATATTATTCTTTTCGGCATAATAGCTTTTCAAAACTGCGCCAAACATCTGGTGAGGGGATTTGCAGGTGGAAAGATTGCCGATAAAATCAGGGTAAAAATGCTCACAGAACTTAATCCAGCCCGGAGAGCAAGAAGTGATCATGGGAAGGGTGCCGCCGTTATTGATTCTGTTTAAAAGCTCGGTGCCTTCTTCCATAATGGTAAGATCGGCAGTGTAATCGGTGTCAAATACCTTAAAGAAGCCAAGTCTGCGAAGCGCAGCGGCCATCTTGCCGGTGACACATGTGCCGATAGGCATTCCAAATTCTTCTCCAAGTCCTGCTCTTACAGCAGGTGCGGTTTGTACAATCACATGCTTTGAGGGATCCGCAATGGCGTTCCAAACAGCCTTGGTTTCATCCTTCTCATACAAAGCACCAACCGGACATGCGGCGATACACTGGCCGCAGTTTACGCAAGGCACTTTGCTCAGGCTCATATCAAATGCGGAGCCAATGCGAGTGGTAAAGCCTCTTTCTGCCGCATCAATGACAGACACCGTCTGTACATTTTTGCAAACGCTAACACAGCGACGGCAGAGTACACATTTATTATTATCCCTTACAACCGAGATGGAAAGATTATCAATGGGATGAGTGATGTTCTCACCCAAATATCGAATTTCGTCTATTCCAAGATCCTCAGAAAGCTTCAGTAGCTCACAGTTCCCACTGCGAACACAGGTAAGGCATTTGCGCTCATGATTTGATAAAATAAGCTCAAGGGTAGTTCTTCTTGCACTGCGTACAACAGGTGAATTGGTGAGCACCTCAATGCCTTCTGCCACAGGGTATACACAAGCGGCCTGCAATGCCTTTGCACCTTTTATTTCAACGATACAAATACGGCAGGAACCGATTTCATTGATCTCTTTGAGGTAACAAAGAGTTGGTATATTAATATTTGCAAGTCGTGCAGCTTCAAGAACAGTACTGCCACGGGGAGCCTGCACCTTCTTGCCGTCAATTGTTAAATTAATCATATCCATTTTATTCATCCCCCTTATCGCTTCTCAATTGCAGCGAATTTACAGCAATCCATACATACACCGCATTTGATACATTTGCTTTGGTCAATTACATATGTCTTTTTAATTTCACCGGAAATAGCACCCACCGGGCATTTTTTGGAACACAGGCTACAACCTTTGCATTTGCTTTCGATAATCTTGTAGGAAAGAAGTGCTTTGCATACGCCGGCAGGACATTTTTTATCCTTAACATGGGCAATATATTCATCCTTGAAATAACGCAAGGTGCTTAAAATGGGGTTTGGCGCAGTTTGGCCAAGACCGCATAGGGAAGCTGCCTTGATATTAATACACAGGTCTTCAAGTTTTGCAAGATCTTCCATCGTGCCTTTGCCCTGCGTAATTTTTTCCAGCATTTCATAGAGCCGCTTGGTACCGATACGGCAAGGAGCACATTTTCCACAGGATTCATCTACGGTAAACTCCAAGAAGAATTTCGCAATATCCACCATGCAATTGTCTTCGTCCATGACGATAAGACCACCGGATCCCATCATGGAACCGATTTGAATGAGAGAATCATAATCAATGGCAACGTCAATTAGCTCGGAAGGAATACATCCGCCGGAGGGGCCACCGGTTTGTGCCGCTTTGAATTTTTTGCCGCCGGGAACGCCACCGCCGATTTCTTCTACGATTTCTCTTAAAGTTGTGCCCATCGGAATTTCCACAAGACCGGTATTATTAATCTTTCCACCCAAAGCAAATACCTTGGTGCCCTTGCTCTTTTCTGTACCGATGGATGAGAACCATTCACTGCCGTTTGTAATAATCTGAGGGATGTTTGCATAGGTTTCCACATTATTGAGCAATGTGGGCTTGCCAAACAGACCTTTGATGGCAGGGAAAGGAGGACGAGGACGAGGCTCGCCGCGCTTGCCTTCGATGGAGTTCATGAGTGCAGTTTCTTCGCCGCAAACAAACGCACCGGCACCAAGCCTGATTTCCAAATCAAAATCAAAGCCGGTATTAAAAATATTTTTACCCAAGAGTCCAAAGCCGCGTGCCTGGTCCATGGCTATTTGCAGTCTTTTCACTGCAATGGGATACTCGGCACGAATATAGATAAAGCCTTTATCTGCACCGACTGCATAGGCGGCGATGGCCATGGCTTCAATCAGTGCATGAGGGTCGCCCTCCAACACAGAACGGTCCATAAATGCACCGGGGTCACCTTCGTCTGCATTGCAGCTTACATATTTTTGGTCACCCTCTGCCTTGGCGGTAAATTCCCATTTCATGCCGGTAGGAAAGCCTGCACCGCCACGACCGCGAAGGCCGGACTTTTTCACAACATCAATGACTTGTTCGGGGGTCATTTCGGTAAGGGCCTTGCCCAGTGCCATGTATCCGCCCGTTGCAATGTACTCTTCAATCTTTTCAGGGTCAATCACGCCGCAGTTGCGCAGTGCAATACGCACCTGCTTCTTATAGAAATCAACGTTATTGAGAGATTTGATGGTATCCGCCTCAACGGTTTCAGAATAAAGCAGTCGCTGTACAATACGACCTTTTAAAAGATGTTCCTCAACAATTTCCTTTACATCCGAAGGCTTTACCATGCTATAAAAAGCACCCTCGGGATACACGATAACAACAGGGCCAAGTGCACATAAGCCGAAGCAACCTGTTTTTACTACCTTCACCTCGCCAGCAAGAGAGCTTGCGGCAATATTTTTATCAAATTCATTCAAAATGGCTTCACAGCCGGAAGAAGTACATCCGGTGCCGCCGCAAACCAAAACATGGGATCTGTAAAATTGCATATTCATCCTGTCCTTTCTATTCCTGTAAAAGTCAGCTATTTTTATTCGTCAGCGCCAATGGTATATTCCGTAACAACCCTGCCGTTTACAATATGCTCGCCCAGTACGGTAATGGCTTTTTCCGGAGTCATCTTGACATAAGTAACCTTTTCTTGGCCTGGCATATATACCTCAATGATCGGTTCTAAGCGGCAAACGCCGATACAACCGGTTTGTGAAACCTGTACATTGGAAAGATTTCTTCTTGCAGCTTCCTGTGCCAATGCAGATAAAACGGGACGTGCGCCTGCTGCAATACCGCAGGTTGCCATACCAACCACAATTCGCACACCATCTTCTCTGTCGGTTCTTAAATTTATTTCACTTTGATATTTCTCGCGAAGTGCTGCAAGCTCTGCTAAACTTTTCATAAAAAACAATCCTTTCTATTCGTAAATTTCTCCCTTAACCGAAAGTATTCCTTCGGATAAATAATCTCTAATCCAACTCATTACCTCAAATGCTGCAAGACTTTGGGAACACAGCATTTCCTTCGCCTGCCTTGTATCAAACTCAAATTCGCCTTCGGGCGTACAGAGCCGATAAACAAAATCCACCGTGGGTGACATGGAAATTAAAGCAGTTATCGTGCCCGGCATATCTCCAACAGGCGGCCTGTCAATGGAGGAGCACACATACTCTGCACACACCGTCGTACCCTTCCCAAGCTCAGTGGAAAGGGAAAAGGTCCCTCCGGTCTGCTCGGCAGAAAGCTTAAACAGTGGAATGCCAAGCCCAACCTTTCGCGTCGTCCGGGTGGTGGTGAAAGGATCCATGACCTTATCGGCCATTTCCTTACTCATTCCACTGCCATTATCCGCTATCATCACGCTCATTCTGTCGATAGAGGGGTCTTGCCTTATCTCTATTGTCACAAGAGAGGCAGAAGCTGAAATTGCGTTTTGTACAATGTCTAAAATATGTAATGAAAGCTCTTTCATCGTTTACGCTTTGTATTTAAATAGGATATCATCCACATCGTCCACGCTCAGCTTGCCATACACATCATCATTTACGGTCATCACCGGAGCCAAGCCGCAAGCACCAATACAACGAGTGGCCTCTAAGGAAAACGAGCCATCGGCTGCGCACTCATTGACTTCTATCTGTAGATTTTTCTTTATTCTCTCTAAAATATCACCTGCACCCTTTACATAGCAAGCGGTACCAAGGCATACACCTACTTTGAATTTGCCCTTTGGTTGCAATGAAAACTGTGTATAAAATGTGACAACCCCATAAACCTCTGTAAGGGAAGTGTCAAGACCTTTGGCGACCATTTTTTGCACTTCAATCGGCAAATAGCCGTATATCTCCTGTGCCTCGTGCAAAACAGGAATAAGAGCGCCTGCGACATCACGATGTTTTTCAATCGCTGCTATCAATTTCTCTTCCTGTTGCATCGTTCCGATAAAAGGAACAGTACTTGTCGTACTCATCGAAAAAAAACCCCCTAATTCGTAAATTGTTTGTTAAATTATTAACAAATAAAATTGTATACAATTATTATAACATTAAAATAAAAAAAAAGCTATAGTATTTTCGATAATTTTTGCGCAAATTTGAATTTTCTTAGTAGAAAAAATATAAAAACGCCGTTGGTATTTTGTATGAAGTGCACAAAATCCTGAACTGTATTTCAGATGATCTGTCATGAAGGAGGCATGAATAGATTAATTTTAATGTTAAAATTCAAGTTGAAATAGAATAAAAAAGAAACATGAATGTGCTTTTTGATAAGAAAAAGAGTAAAAACAGAAAGTTGTGCACAGATTATGCACAAATAAAAATTCTAGTGTAGTCATTTCTATTCATAATAGAGATATATAAATTTATTTTACATCTATATAATACTACATACTTTGCGTAGCCTGCTTGAACTGGCTTGGTGAATACCCTGTATGCTTTTTAAAGCTTTTAGAAAAGTAAAATTCATTCTTATACCCAGTTTCAGCCGCAATATGCTTGATGGACATTTCGCTCAGCAACAAAAGCTGCTTTGCCTTGTCTATTCGCCTTTGGTTGATATAGGCAAGTGGAGAGAGACCGGTAATCTTTTTAAAATAGTTGATGAAGTAATTTGGATGCAGGCAAGCTACATGTGCAATTTCATCGATGGTGATATGGGTGTTTAAATTGGTATCAATGTACAAAAGAACTTGATTTAAACTATCTAATCCGTGGTTTTGCTTTAGTCCAATATGTGAGGCTTTTTCGAAAAATAGTGCCAAAATACTGCATGCCGCTGCTCTGGCATGCAGCGCACCTGTGATTTGATTTGAAAACAGATGCGAATGAAGAAGTGAAAATTGGCTGCTGAGCCTCTGTGGGTCATCAATTTCCACAAAAGCAGGCACATCAATTAAATCAAACAAACTCACATTGCCGGACCTTGCCGTAAAATGAATCCAATGCTTTAAAAATGTGTTTTCCGCATGACCTACATGAAAAGAGTGAGGAATACCTTGAGGCAGTAAAAAAAGTTGATTTTTGGATGGTGCATATTCCTGATCTCCAATTTTTATATACCCTTCACCATCTAGAATGAAATAAAGCTTACTAAATGCTCTGTTCGCGTTTTTTTCACCCCAGCTGATAGGGCACCGAAGATAGCCACCTGTGATGACATCCACATTGATATTGGACATAAGCTCTCTTACCAGTTTGTTACTCTCCAACACCTTCACCCCAAACCTTAGAAAAATATATGTATATCTTAATTTTAACCATGTTCATCATAGCACAGTATGCGTATAATGTAAATATAATTTTGTATAAAAGGAGAGGGAAGTTATGATGCAACAATGGTTTGCGGAAGCGAAGCTTGGTATTTTTATTCACTGGGGAATTTACGCGGTAAACGGTATATCTGAATCCTGGTCCTTTTTCAATGGTCAAATCTCCTATGAGGATTATATGAAGCAATGCGAAGGGTTTACGGCCGCAAAATATGACCCAAAGCAGTGGGCAAAGCTCTTTAAAGCGGCAGGCGCACGATATGCAGTGCTTACGGCCAAGCATCATGATGGCGTGGCACTATATGATACAAAGTGGAATGATTTGAGCACGGTACATAAAACGCCCGCAGGGCGGGATTTGGTAGCACCGTACTGCAAGGCGCTTAGAGAAGAGGATATTCATGTAGGCATTTACTACTCACACTTAGACTGGTCGCATCCGGACTATGCATCGGTAAGGCAAGAAGGGGGCATGCCGGAGCAGCGGGCAGGCAATCCCTATTCCTACCCCCAAGGAAAACCGGACGATGAGAAGGCATGGGAACGCTTTTTGGATTTTCACAGAGGACAGCTAAAAGAGATTATGACAAGCTTTGCACCCGTTGAACTGTTGTGGTTTGATGGGGACTGGGAACGCTCTGAGCGTCAGTGGAAGATGAAGGAGCTTCGAGATTATTTGCACAGCCATAATCAGAATGTTGTGATTAATTCAAGGATAAAAGGCTATGGAGATTATGAAACGCCTGAACAGGGTATGCCCATTTATCCGCCCGAAGGACCATGGGAATTTTGCATGACCATAAACGACTCCTGGGGCTATCAGCACCGTGACAAAAACTATAAAACGGCAAGACAGATCATTCGGATATTTGCAGAGTGTATCGGCATGGGGGGCAATCTTCTTTTGGATATCGGACCCATGGCAGATGGCAGCATTGATCCGGTGCAGGAAGAAAGACTTCTGGCGCTTGGAAAATGGATAAATCAGAACGAGGAAGCCATTTACACCACCATGGCGGGTTTGCCGGCGGCGCATTATTATGGAGCCTCTACCATATCCAAGGATAGAAAAACAATTTATCTATTCCAATTTGATAAACCTTGGGATAAAATTGCGGTCAAAGGCATTCGCAATCCAATAAAAGCCGTTTCCATTTTGAGTAGTGGACAGAAGCTTACTCATCAAAAAATAGGCGGCGCCTCCTGGATGAATTTGCCGGGTATTTTGTGGATTGATGTGCCGGAGCAGTATTTGGATCCCAATGCAACTGTGATTAAAATTGAACTGGAAGAAGCGCTTGACTTATACTCCGGAAAAGGTAGCGCAATTAGTGTTAATTAATGGAACTGCTTTTGCCATTGGCTATATGGGTAGAAAATGAAGATGCAATAGGGCATAGGGATAAGAAAGGATAAGATGATGCAGCAGGAGAATAAACCCAATATTGTTTTTGTGATTACCGATGACCAAGGGTATGGAGATCTGGGATGCACCGGCAACCCCATTATTTCAACGCCTCATATCGACAGCCTTTTTCATGAAAGCATCCGATTTACAAACTATCATGTAGGGCCAACTTGCGCCCCAACAAGAGCCGGACTGATGAGTGGACATTATCATAATAGCACAGGCGTATGGCATACCATTGGCGGACGCTCGCTCATGAGAAAAAATGAACCATGCTTGGCAAGTATACTGAGAGAAAACGGGTACAGAACAGGCATTTTTGGGAAGTGGCATTTGGGCGATAATTACCCCTATCGTCCACAAGATCGGGGCTTTGAGGAAACAGTGATACATGGTGGCGGCGGTATTGGTCAGACTCCGGATTATTGGGGGAATGACTATTTTGATGATACCTATTTTGTAAATGGACAGCCGCAGAAGTTTGAGGGTTACTGCACGGATGTTTTTTTTGATATGGGACTGGATTTTTTGCAACGGCATCAAGATGAGCCCTTCTTTTGCTTTATTGCCACCAATGCACCCCACAGGCCTTTGCGTGTGGACGAAAAATATGCAAAGATGTATCAGGGACTTGCGGATGAAACCAGAGCAAATTTCTATGGCATGATTACGAATATTGATGAGAATGTGGGCAGGCTTCGTGCGAAACTGAAAGCACTTTCACTGGAGCAAAACACCATCTTTATTTTTATGACAGACAATGGCACGGGGGATGGATGTGTATTTGATGAAAACAGTTATGCAGTGCAATATTACAACGCCGGCATGAGAGGTGGCAAGGGAAGTGCATATGAGGGTGGGCACAGAGTTCCTTTTTTTCTCCATTATCCAAATGGTGGTTACAGCACGGGAATGGATGTAAGCGCGCTTTCGCTCAATGTGGATTTTATGCCGACAATGATTAATCTATGTAGCCTTACTCTGCAGCAAAACTTAGCGCCTGATGGCATTACGTTGGTGCCGCTTATGAATGGACAGGAGCTGCCGGAGCGTGCAGCTGTAACAGATTCTCAGCGCGTGCCTTATCCTATTAAATGGAAGGATAGCTGCGTGATGCGAGGCAAGTGGCGGCTGATTAACGGAGCACAGCTCTATGATATCGAAAAAGATTTGGAGCAAAAAGACGATGTATGCAAAATGCATCCGCAGTTGGTAGAAAAAATGAGACAGGATTATGAGTCTTGGTGGGATAAGGTATCCGTACAGTTTGAGCACACAATACCCATTAGCATTGGCAGCAATGCAGAAACGCTTACGGTACTTACCTCTCATGATTGCCGTGGAAGCATGGCGGAATGTGCGTGGAATCAGGGCGAGGTACGAGAAGGAAAGCGTTGCAACAGCTATTGGGAAATCTTTATTGAAAAAAGCGGACGGTATCGTTTTGAACTTCGGAGATGGCCAATGCAAGAGGATCGGGCCATCACAGAGGGAATACAGGGTGACATTGTTAATTGGTATACAGGTGGTGTGGCACTGCCGGTGGCTTTGGCGACCCTTCATGTGGGAGAAAAAATACAAAGCTGCGCTGTGATTGGTGGGCAGAAAGGCAGCGTTTTTGAGGTAGAGTTAAAGCGCGGCGAGGTGAGGCTGTATGCATATTTTACCGATCATGACGGAAAATGCACGAATGCATATTACACATATGTATCAAGACTATTTGATGATGGGGAATAAATATGATGCATACGAAGCAAAGCAAAAAAGCCTTTTATATGGCAGGCTGGTTAAAAATAGCGATGTTTGCACTGCATAAAAAAACACCTGCCTATTGCCCCAAGAGGCATTGTGGCAGATGCTAAGAAGATAAAGCGCTTCGGCGCTTTTTTCTTATTTAGGGCTTTGCGGTGCTTTTTTATAGGCGCCT
The DNA here is from genome assembly GCA_964592375.1 of uncultured Eubacteriales bacterium. Taxonomy (GTDB): domain Bacteria; phylum Bacillota; class Clostridia; order RUG12999; family RUG12999; genus CAZQDP01. The sequence goes on from CAZQDP010000029.1 coordinate 9,551, forward strand.
TTGGATATCTTTTTTGTGTCTTCAAGTTTTTGGGTTTTGCCCTTTTGGTTTGCACCGTCTTGTACCTTATTTTTGTTCTGTTCCATTGTTTTTCACCCCCAATGCTATTTTTTCATGCAAGAGAAAAAAATATTCTAAAATACAGAAAAAAGATATTGACAAAAAGCATCTTCTGTGTTACATTTACCTTAACTTAAAGCTATAAGTTGCACAAGGCACCGTTTTTACTTGGTACGCAAGGCGCATAGAGAGGGAGATTTGGTCCGATGGCAAACATTCATGATGTAGCAAAAAGAGCCGGTGTGTCCACCGCATCAGTTTCCTACGCTTTGAGCGGCAAGGATGGAATCAGCGAGCAAACAAGAGCAAAAATTCTTGCCATAGCGGATGAGATGGGTTATGTACCGAACGAACTGGCACAAGGGCTTTTAAAAAATAGAACAGGCGTATTTGGCGTGGTACTGCCCGATATATCCAATACCTATTCGGCAAACTTTATCAAGTATCTTGAAAAATACGCCGCAGAGCACGACCGATATATTATCATTGGCTGCACTTTAGGCAGCACGCAAAAGGAAAATCAGATTGTAAAAAGTTTTATTGGCAAAAAGGTGGATGGACTAATCATTTCACCAGGTAATTACGATAGCTCCTACAACGCACTTACGGAGTATATGCATAAAAGAAAAACACCTTTTGTGATGGCTAACCTTTCCTTTCCGGAAATAAAATGCAACTATGTGGTGCCGGATTTGGAGGAGGGGGCGTATATGATTACAAAGCATGTCCTATCCAAAGGGCATCGGGATTTGGTGTTTATGGGTGGTATGCAGAAGCACTATTATACCGAGGTCAGGTTAGGAGGCTTCTTAAGAGCCTTAAGAGAGCATAGTGGGACGAGCGCGGATGGAGAGTATATTGAATGCGGCGAGGAATACAGCTTTGCCGAAGGCTGTGACAATGTGAAGAAGCTACTTGAACGTCCAAGACTACCTCAGGCTGTTATTGCAGTGAATGATTTGGTGGCATATGGCATCATTGCCGGCCTGAAAGAAAAAGGAATATTGGTGCCGAGAGATATTTCTGTTACAGGTTTTGATCATGCGTCCATTCCCGTTCCCACGGATTATCGCTTGACTACAGTGAACATTCCGCTGGAGGAAATGGCCTCAATGTGCGTTGATATTCTGCTCAAAGCAAAGAATAGTAAGACCTATTGGCATACTATTTTGAAACCGGATATTATCATTGGGGATACGGTCATTTAATTTATTTTTTTGATAACTTAAAGCTTTAAGAAGGAGAACACAGTATGAAACCAAAGGATAGGGCACTTGCAGCAGTGGAACAGTCTTCTCGATATAAAAGAGCTTAAGGTCATTCAATGGGTGCTGGGAGCAGGGCACTGGGAACGAAATCATTAGCACAAGCCAATTGGCAGAATACGCTCAAAGGGGAAATCCGTTCAGCTATATGCCTCAAATCTGCAGGAAATAGATGAAATTGTAAGTAAATTCGGGTCACGAAGACTACTTTTTTCTATTGCATGGCCAAGCAGCGATGAGGAGCCTAAAAAAATAGTGCATAAATAATGCAAATAAATATGAAAAACAGGAGGTTATCATTATGAAAGCAGCCTATGTGAAGGCGCCTTTCTTATTTGAGGTAAGAGAGGTTGCTTTAAGAGAAATAAAGGAGGATGAAGTGCTTATTGCTGTCAAGGCGTGCAGTGTATGCGGACATGATATGATCATGGCCGCGTATGGCGCGAAGGATTGGGAGCAGTTTGGGCATGAAATCAGTGGCACAGTAATGGAAGTGGGCAGGCTGGTGAAAAATGTGGGGGTGGGCGATAGTGTTGTCCTGGAAAGTGGTACGTTTGATCGGTTCTCAGACGCTGCCAGATGTGGACGTGTTGACCTTGATAACAAAGGCCCAAATTTTTGGGTGAAGGATGATGACACAATGGGCTTTGCGGAAAAAATAATCGCACCCATGGAATGTTGCGTGAAATTTGACTCAATTTCCTTTGAAGCAGCCAGTATTATTGAGCCTATGGGCGTTGCGCTTGATTTGGTCAAGACTGCGGATATAAAGCTTGGTAATACCGTGCTTGTGATGGGATTAGGACCCATTGGGTTGATGGCCGCAAAAATGGCAAAAGCAAGCGGAGCGCTCAAGGTATACGCAACCGAGCTACCGGAGTGCAAAGCAAGAATTGCGCTTGCAAAAGCATGGGGTGTGGATGAGGTGTTTGGGCCGATGAATATTCCAGTGAAAGTGGACAGGGTACTGGTCACTGCACCGCCTAAAGTTATTCCCACAGCCTTTGAGGTGTGCAATGTAGGCGCTATCGTGGCATTTTTAGGCATTGCATATGGGGACGCAGGACTGGTGAGTTTTGATAGCAATGTGGTCCATTTTAACAAATTGCAGCTGCGTGCCTCGCATGCATCCCCTGCGCTGTACTTTCCGGAGTGCATCGCGCTGATGAAAGCGGGAATGATAAACACATCGGAACTCATTACACACACCTTTACACTAGATAATCTGCCGCAAAGCATCATACAATACAGAGATGATAAGGAAAATGCAATGAAGGCGGTGATGGTTTGTGATTAGATTTGGGATTATCGGCTGTGGTAATATATCTCGTTTTCACTTTGATGGCATCGAAAAAGCAGGTGCAAAGGTTACCTATATTGTGGATATCAATGAGCAAAATGCAAAGCCTTGGATCGAAAAAACAGATGCTGCCTTTTCGAAAAATTATATGGACCTCATCAATAGTCCACAAGTGGATGTGGTAAGTATACTGGCAAGCGCAAGGTTTCATCAAGAGATGTGCTTGGCCGCACTAAGCGCCGGCAAAGACGTGGTGTGCGAAAAGACCATGGCAAACAATCCGCAGGAGGCCCAAAATATCGTGCTCCATGCAAAAAAGACGGGCCAATTGTTTTTTACCACCTATATGAAGCGGTTTTTCCCTGCAGTGCAAAAGGCAAAGGAACTCTTCCCTTCGCTTGGAAGGATTATGTCTGCACAGGTGCGAAGCTATCAGGCATGGGGAGATTTTTTCAGTACCAATGAGCTGGGCTGGGCGCAGGATGTGACCAAAAACTATGGCGGTGCCATTCTAAAATGCGCAGGCAGCCATATGCTTGATATGACCATGTATTTTTTAGGCAGGCCACAGTATGTATACGCAAAGACCGATTTTGTAGAGGGGACCGATTTTGACCGCAAGGTCACAGCGATCTTGGAGTTTGATAAAGGCATCACAGCCACCTTTGAGACCATGGCGCATCCGCTTACCAAAATCGGCTTTGAGCGTGATTCATGGGATGAGAAAATAGAGATTAACGGCACGAGTGGCAGAATGGAAATCTATACCGTGATGTGGGACAATCCAGAAAAGAGCGGCGCGCTGCTTATTCATTATGATAACAACAAGGAGTCGCAGACGGAGTATCGTTTTGCTCCTGTCAACCCGTTTGATATAGAGCTTGCCGAAATTGTAAAAGCGGCTACGCAGCGCAGGCCAATACACCCCGATGTAGTAGACGGCTTCAATGTAGATGCAATTATTGGTGCAATGAAGGAAAGTAATGATAAAAAGGCGGCTGTCAAAATTGATTGGAGAGGGATAGAATAAGTGCGGAAAATTCTTTTTTCGTATAGTATCGCGTATGCATCGTCTTTGGCAACTGCGCAAAACACCAAGAGAATGGTAGTGCAATGAATTTGAGGAGAGAATAAAATGGACCAAATAAAACCCGGACCCTTTGGGAAGGTTGTGGCGGCAGACAACAGAAGAATAGATTTTGATTTTGCAAATGAGCAGCTTTTATATTTGAATAAACAACCGGATGTATTATTCATTGGGGATTCCATCACGCAGTTATGGGATATAATTGCATATTTCGATACAAGAAAGCTTCTTGTGAACAGAGGAATCAGTGGAGATACATCTGAGTATGTTTTAAAGCGTTTTGATGCGGATGTCATTCAGCTTAAGCCCAAATTAGTTATATGTATGATTGGAACCAATGATATAATGGCAACGCATAGCGATCCTTGGTGGAGAACAGCAGGCACTGATAAAGAAATTGTGATTGGTTGCACGAAAAACAATCTGCAAGCAATTGCTAAAAAATGCAAGGCTCACAATATAGAAATTGCGTTTTGCTCCATTATCCCTTCAGATATTGCGCCGCCATACGATAAGGAGATTCGGTGGGAGCTTACATGCAGACTCAACGCATTTATAAAAGACTTATGCATGCAAAGTCATTTGCAATACATAGACTATCACGCACAACTCTGCGGCTCAGATGGGAAGACGATTAAGCCAGCGCTAACACCGGATGGCATTCATGTCAATGCAAAGGGCTATGAAATAATGGCAAAGGTATTAAGGGAAAAGGTAGCCATATGAAAAAAGGCAGCGTGCAGCGGCATGATAGAATAGTTTGGTGCTGCATTGGCAACAGTGAAAGGAGCGCTTGTAAATATGATGAAAAAGGAAAGAGTTTTGGGGGCTATCCATCACAAGACGCCCGACCGGGTGACAAAGGGTGAAACCTTCATAGACGGTAACCTTTGCTGTGAGCTCCAAAAAATTGCGCTATGCGGATTCGATGGCTTGCAGTCAATTCAGCCTTCTGCAGGAATGGATATTGCTAAAATAAAGAGAGAGTATGGCGATAGGTGGTGTCTTTGGGGTAACATTGATCTTGATTACATCATGTGCTTTGCAACGCCAAGTGAGGTGAAAAAAGCGGTCAGGAGGGCCATCGCAGCAGCCGGAGATGGTGGCGGTTTCATTCTGTCTACTTGCAATTCAATGGTGGAAGCAATACCGCCTGCCAATGTCTTTGCGATGATGGAAGCGGCGCAGGAGGTACTGGTATAGTAGTAAACTAAAATAAGGAAGGGATGTATTTTATGGAAAATAAAACATTCTATGTGTCCCCAAACGGGAACGATTCCTGGTCGGGCACGCTCAGCGAGGCGGGTGAAAAGGACGGCCCGTTTCTCACCATAAAAAAAGCTAGAAATACCATTCGAGAACTAAAAAAAAGTGGAGCGCTTTGCGGCCCGGTACGTGTATTGCTTCGAGGCGGTCATTATCCGATCAAGGAACCGATCACGATGGACGGCTCAGATTCGTGGTATACCACCTATGAGGCATATGGAGATGAAAAGCCTGTGATCAGCGGGGGCAAAGCCATCACCGACTGGCAAATCGAGCAGCATAATGGTATCACCATGTGGGCTACTTACCTACCAGATGTGGAATATGGCAGATGGTACTTCCGCCAACTCTTCGCCAATGGAGTAAGGCTTGCAAGAACACGCTATCCATCTCATGGGTTTTGCACCGTAAAAATGGCTCTGCGTAGCGGCCTTGCAAATCCAAAGCATGCCATAATATTCGATGGAGCCGGCAGCTTTGTTTTTCATGAGGGGGAAATACAAAACTGGGACAATATTACAGACGCTGAAATTGTAGTTCATCACCTATGGGTGGATGAGCATATGCCCATTCAATCGGTTGATATGGAAAGGAATATCGTGGTATCCGACTTAAAAAGTATGTTCATTATCGATAACCCACGTTGGCAGACCAATTATTATGTAGAGAACATATTTGAAGCATTGCAGGAGCCGGGACAGTGGTATTTAAATAGAAAGACCGGAATGCTGTACTATGTTCCAAGAGAGGGTGAGACCTTTGAAAACACCCAGTTTACGGCGCCTTGCATTTTGCAATTGATAAAAATACGAGGAGATGCCAATGAGTATGTAGAGCATCTGCATTTTAAGGGCATCCACTTTATGTATAGCGACTGGGATAGTGTTGCCTACAAGGGTGATGATGATTTCACAGACATTTTAGGGCTGGATGGAATAGAAGGATATGCCGCCTCACCGCAAGGCGCGGTACATCTGCCCGGCTGTATATCTTTAGAAGGCGCTGCGCATTGCACCTTTGAAGGTTGCACGGTGGCACATACAGGCTTTCACGCTATCTCCATCGGCGAGGCTTGCAAATTCATTCGTGTTATCAAAAGTGATATTTATGATGCTGGAGCAGGCGGAATAATTATTGGAGGCAGCAACGCAAAAGGGGATCCGCTACGCCGCACTGGAAACATCACCATTACCGATAATCATATTCATCAATGCGGCAATGTATATAAATGCGGTATCGGCGTGCTCATTACCCACGCTAATCGGAATACGGTCGCTCACAACCATATCCATCACTTACACTATTCGGGTATTTCCTGCGGCTGGGTATGGGGCTTTGAGGATAGCGTATCCAAGGACAATATCATTGAGTATAACCATATTCATCATATTGGATATGAAGGGCACCTCAGTGATATGGGGGGGATTTACACCTTGGGGGTATCTCCCGGTACAGTTCTGAGGGGCAATATTATTCATGATGTTAAGAAATTGCAGTATGGCGGTTTTGGCATCTATTTGGATGAAGGTAGCTCACATATTATCATTGAAGATAATATCTGTTATCATATTGAAAGCAATGCATTTCATCAGCATTACGGCCGTGAGAATGTGGTGAGGAACAATATTTTTGCATGCGGGGAGGATGGCACCATTCGCTTGTCACGTAGCAAAGGATTCTGTTCCTTCACGCTAATGAATAATATCCTGATCACTGCCGGAAAACCGATCATCGAGAACAAAGCGATTGAGGACTTTGACGGCACCCATATTATCAGTGATCTCAATATACTGTGGGACACCCAAGGAGAAGAACCGGTTGTGAGCTGCAATGTGATGAAAGAGAACGTTCAGTGCACTCTTAAGATGTGGCAAGAATTGGGGTATGATAGGCATTCAATCATTGCGAAGCCGAATTTTAAAAATATGGAAGAAGGAGATTTTTCATTTGAGGGTAGCATAGATGAACTGTTTGACAGTTTTCGACCGATTAGCGCCTTCAAGGCCGGAATAAGAGAATAAACAAAATAGTAGGCCACTTCTTCGTTTTGGGGATGTTTTGCAAAAAACATCCCCTGCTAAAATAGATAACATGCATTGCAATAAAAATGAAGCCACAAGGTGACGGGATAGTCAACTCGTGGCTTTTTGTTATGTTTAAAAATAGTATTTGTGGTAAATACTATTGGTAGTTATAAATGAATAGATTTAATAATGAAAAAATGCGCAAGAGGTGAACAGGATTTGTTTGGGTTTGGAAAAAAGAAAAAAAAAGCGCAGGAGCAGGAGCAAAGTAAACCGCCTGAAAAAAATGCAAGTGACGAAGTAGCATTATCGCTATCTGTAGAAGAAAATGTATCTGAAGTTAAAAAAATGTTTTGCAATGACGATTCGTTGGTTATTAGAAGCATTGAAAATCGAAATGATGGCGAGTTAAAATGCAACATCTTATATTTAGATGGCATGATAAGCAACCAAATTATCAACGACAACATTATTCGCCCTGTGCAATTGGCGGAAAATCTGCACGTCTCCTCTGATGCAGTAGATACGCTCATGGCAAGTATTCTGCAGTCGAACGACATCAAAAAAACCACAGATATGGATACCATTGCAGAGGCAATCACATATGGGGACACGGTGCTCTTTGTGCAGGGTTGCGGAGAAGCGCTTCTGCTCAATACAAAATCATTTACGCTACGTAGCGTCACAGAGCCTGAAAGTGAAAAGGTCTTGCGAGGCCCAAGGGAAGGCTTTACAGAAAGCATTTTGGTTAATTTGTCCATGCTAAGGCGAAGGGTCAGAAATAAAGATCTGACGATGAAGTTTCGGGTATTTGGGGAGAGAACAAAAACAAAAGCGTGTATTGTATACATTGATGGACTTGCACATCAAAGCATTGTGGATGAGCTCGAAAAACGGTTTGATCAATTCTCCATTGACTCAACATTGGATGTTAATTATCTCATTGAAATGATTAAGGATGCACGGTATTCGCCGTTTAAAACCATTGGGGAGAGCGAGCGGCCGGACGTCATCGCAGGAAAGCTACTGGAAGGGCGAATTGCCGTTGTACTCGACGGAACCCCTTGCGTCATTACACTTCCCTATTTATTTATTGAGAACATTCAAAATTCAGAGGATTACTATGTCAACTTTTATTATGCCAGCTTTTCAAGAATGCTGCGCCTGATTGGTTTTTTTATCAGCACCTCCGTTCCGGCTTTGTATATTGCAATTGTCAGTTATCATCATGAAATGCTACCAACCCCGCTACTCATGAGCATTTTCATGGCGCGTCAGGGTGTTCCTCTTCCCACGGTTTTGGAGGCATTTGGCATGATTGTGATTTTTCAGATACTGGCAGAAACAGGCATTCGAATGCCGGCAGGAATTGGACAGGCGCTGAGTATTGTGGGTGCACTGGTTATCGGCCAGGCGGCGGTGGAAGCAAAATTCGTCAGTGCGCCAATGATTATTGTTATCTCCATTACCGGCATTACCGGTCTTATCATTCCAAAACTGAGTACCGCGACACTGATGATACGTTTTGCCTTTTTGGGCATGGCTTCCTTTTTTGGTCTGTATGGATTTATGTTCGGTACCATCGGTTTACTCATTCATCTTTTAAATATAAAATCCTTCGGGGTGCCATATTTAATGGGGATGACAATGGATACTGCACTAGAGATGAAGGATACCTTTATCAGAGTACCTTGGTGGAATATGCACTGCCGACCTCACCTGATTTCAAGGGATAAAGCTAGAATGAAAATAAACGGAGATAAAAACTCATGATGAAAAAAACAATTGCCATTTGCTTTATCATCACTTTTAGTATCGTTCTTGGTGGATGCTGGAATTATACGGAGATCGAATCTTTGATTATTGTTGCCGGTGCGGCTGTGGATAGAAGTACCGACGGAAAGCAATATCATGTAACCATCGAAACCATTGACCTTAGCGGTGGTGGCAAAGAAGCTCAGGCAAAGTCCGCGCTGTATGAGGCAGATGGAAAGACCATCCTTGATGCGGTGAGAAATGCAAAAAGAATAGCGACAACTAAATTTTACTGGAGCAATTGCCAAATTATTGTTTTAAGTGAGCAGATAGCAAGGGCGGGGCTCATTCCTATTTTGGATGTTTTTACAAGGGACAATGAACCGCGAGGCACAATGGAGGTTCTTGTTGCAAAAGAAGCAAGTGCAAAAGAGATACTTGCCCAAAAGGGCATTTCGAGCCCGATTATCTCTTTTGATATTGATAAAATATTAGAAACCGATCATGAATTTCTATCCAGCACATCCTACATTCTGCTGCATAATATTTTCAACACCTTGGCGGGATCAGGAAGGTCCTTAACATTGCCTACTGTTCAAAATGTATCAAATAATCAGTCTAAGACTCCTATGGTGAGCGGAGATGCTGTTTTTCAAAAGGATAAGCTTGTGGGATTTTTAACAGGGGATGAAACAAAATACAGTCTGTTTGTTAAGGATGAGGTAAAAGGCGGCCTTATCACGGGCGAAATAGAGCAGGATGGATTGCATCCGTATTCACTTGAGATACTCAGTAGCCATACAGATATTTCTCATCAATTCAAGGATGGCGTGCTCACCATGAAGGTTAAAATGAAAACCAATACCGCTTTGTTACTGCTTTCCTCTGAAGTGGACTTTATTCAATATGGCGCAAGAGACACCCTGGTGCAAAACGCACAGACCATGGTGGAAGAAAATGTTCATGGCGTGATTGCCATGGTACAAAGTAAATTTGATAGTGATATTTTTGGGTTTGGGGAGCATATTTCAAAAAGTGATCCCAAGCTTTGGAAGCATCTTAAAAACAATTGGAATGAAACTTTTAAAGCCTTGCAGGTGGAAGTTGTTTCCGATATCAATATCGCAAACAGTGTATTTTTAAAAACGCCATATAAGGTAGGTGAATAAAATGATTTATTTTAACATTGTATTATTTTTTGCATTAATTTTTGTATTTGATTTTATCCCCATTTTCAAAGAGAAGAAAAAATTGCAAACCTTCGTTTATGGGATCGTGCTTGCCCTCAGCTTCACCGTAATCTTTCTGCATGAACAAGGAGTGAATATCCCGGGGCCAGATATTCCGATTAAATATTTTATTCAGCAAGTATTAAAACTCTCATGATTGGAATGAAAAAATATGGATAAAGAAATGATATCTAGCAAGCAAGCAATTTCAATGATTGCATTATTTGCCATAGGTAGCTCTGTTGTAGTGGGCGGTAATTCCGAAGCCATGCAGGATTCGTGGATTTCGCTTATTGCAGGCTTTTTGCTAGCACTCCCTATGGTGCTGATATATGCCAGATTGGTGGAGCACTATCCCGGGAAGGATATATTTGATATCACCTTGGAGCTTTTTGGCAATATTGCAGGAAAAATAGTCATAGCTTTATTTACATGGTATGCACTGCATCTTGGAGGGCTTGTTTTTCGCAATTTTTCTGAATTTATACAGGTTGCAGCCATGGTAGATACACCTCAATTTGCCATTCTTGCGATGATGTGTGCACTTTGTATCTATGTAGCAAAAAGCGGACTCATTACATTCGGAAAGCTTTGTCTCATCCTTACTCCTGTCTTTTTATTTATTGTATTATTTACAATATTACTTGGATTTAAGGATTATCATTATCAAAATATACTTCCTGTTTTTGGAGAATTCGCATGGAAAATACCGATTGGTGCGTTTTCTAATTTTTCTTTTCCTTTTGCAGAGACAGTACTCATGATCGCAGTGTTTTCATCACTCGGGCCAAAACACAGCCCTTATAAAATTTATACATGGGGGATTTCCATTGCTGCACTCACAATTATAGCAGGAATTGTTCGAAACATTCTGCTACTGGGGGCACCGATGTATTCCGCAACATATTATCCCTCCTATAATGCCGTCAAGCTCATTATTGTGGGGCAGTTCTTTTCTCGAATCGAAGGCTTGGTATCTGCTAATTTCTTAATATCGGGGTTTGTAAAGGTCAGTATATGCCTCATCGCTGCAGCCAAGGGTATGACGAAACTTTTTAATGTAAAGGATTTCAAGAGTATGGTAGTGCCTGCTGCGCTTATCATGATTTCCATTGCAAGCATTGTATATAAAAATACCATGGAAATGTATGAATGGTTTGGAGTATATAAATATTATGCATTTCCCTTTCAGGTTATTTTCCCCATTGCCCTTCTCATTGTTTGCAAGTGGAAGAAAAAGAAAAAAGAAAATCAGCTTGCATAAGCTCCTTTTTTCTATTTCTGCAAAAAAAGCTGTTTACGTTTCAATGCTTGTATGGTATAATAAGCCATATAGACATGACAAACGAAAAGGAGACGAAACAGCCATGAATGCAAGGGAAGAATTCACGAACATATATCAGCGGTGCATCCAAAGGGAGGGCGCGGATAAACTGCTCGAATATCTGCAAAGCGGGGGCAGTGATTTTTTTGAAGCACCCGCAAGCACTAGATTTCATGGTGCGTATGAAGGCGGACTTTTAGAGCATAGCATCAATGTGTATCATTGCCTGAGTAGCTATCTTGAAAGAGAACGAGTGAAAGCACTGTATCAAATTGCATATGATGAGGAAAGCATAGCCATTGCCGGTCTTTTGCACGATGTGTGTAAAATTAATTGCTATACCAAAGGCTCAAGGAATGTAAAGGATAAAAATGGCGTTTGGCAAAGCGTACCCATCTTTGAATATGACGATAAACTGCCTTATGGGCATGGGGAAAAATCGGTGTATATTATCACCGGATTTATGAAGCTCTCCCGTGAGGAGGCTTTTGCTATTCGGTATCATATGGGGTTTTCGGGAATAGAGGACAAGAGAAGCATTGGGGATGCCTTTGCGCAATATCCGCTCGCTTTTGCACTGTGCACTGCAGATATGGAGGCTACATACTTCTTAGAGGGCAAAAAACCCGAGTAAAGGATGGGTGAGTTTGCCTATAGAGAAATACAATCAAATACTTCAACGAAAAAAGAGGATGAGCTTAAAATGAGCTTATTCTCTTTTTCCGCAATGAGGGCAGTGTTGAAAGCGAAGCGGCATCTCAAGGCCGCATTTTTCTAGTAGCGGCGCATTTTGCAGGATTTCATCGGCAGGGCCATCTCCCACAATTTTGCCATCCTTCATAATTACAACTCTTTCACAAAGATCATAAACCATATCAAGGTCATGGCTGGTGATAATTTTGGTGTGTGAAAAACCATCCAAAATGCCCATTATCCGACGCCTTGACTGAGGATCCAGTGCCAAGGTGGGTTCATCCATGATTAAAATATCAGGCTGCATGGAAAGCACGGTTGCGATGGCGCACGAGCGCTTTTCGCCTCCGGAAAGCTTATAGGGAGCACGCGTACTCAGGTGCGCCCCGCCAACTTTTGCTAGGGCATCCATACTCAGCTCGTGCACGGTTAGCTCATCCATCAAATGATTGCGTGGACCAAAGGCCACATCGTCATATATCGTTGGCATAAATAACTGGTCATCCGGATTTTGAAATACCATTCCCATTCTTTGTCGAACAATGGACAGCGTTTTTTTAGTCAGTTTCACATCTCCGATGATAATTTCCCCCGAAGAAGGAAAGATGACGCCCATCATCAGGAGTAAAAGTGTGGATTTACCGGCGCCATTGGCACCGATAATGCCCACGGACTGACCATGCGTAATATGCAGGTCGATGCCGCTAATCGCCTTTTGCCCATCCGGATATGAAAAATGCAGATCACAAATTTCTATTCTATGATGACTCATGATAACCCCCCCATCAAAATCGCACCAATTAATTCGGGTATATTGTATACCCTAGCAAAGATAAAAAACAAACTCCAAATTAAAAAAAACAGCAGGCCGAAAAAGTCAACCTTATCGCAATCCCCACTATGGTACTCGCCCGAAAAACCTCGAAGCCGCATCGCCTGATATACGCTGTCTGCACGGTCAAAGGCTCGTAAAATGAGCTGCCCCATCATGGAGCCCCATGCACTTTTATGAATGCCCTTTTGGTTTGGGGCGCGAAGAAAATATGCATTCATCATGGTAATCGCTTCTTCCAGCAAAACAGAAATATATCGATAGGTAAGAAGCAGCTGCAGAACAAAAATCTTTGGCACATAGATCATACGCAGAGCATGGGCAAGCTTGTCCATTCCCGTGGTTGCAAGAAGGAGCAACGCTGCGCTCACTGTTAAGGTGCATTTGAGAAAGAGTGATAAAAACGAAATCCATCCAATAGAAATCTGCAAGCCAGCAACAGACACTGTTTGATGCTCAAAAATGGGATTAAATATCCCAATGCCAAGAACGATCGGCAGGGAAAGCAGAATTCTTGTGATAATGGGGCGCGCAGGAATTTCCCCCAGGGAAAAAACGATAAAGGGGAAGAAACAAAGAGGTAGCATCGCGAGCACCTCATATTTATCAAAGGAAAGCACCACAACTAAAAATACAATTGTGGTCAGAAGCTTGATGAGCGGATGCAGAGAATGCATATATGATTTTCTGCAAGATAAATCATCCAAAACACGAATATGATGAAATGAATCCGTAAGGCTTGACATAGGAAGGATCCTTTCTTTGCAACATCATTTCAAGGATGGAGAAGATTTCCCCAAATCCTTCATGAATTCATTTTCCAAAGTGGCAATTGTATACTATCGCACATAATCGCAAACAGCACGCGATTGCACAATGGAGCCAATAAATGCTGCAGCTTCTAAATGCTTCGGGTGTGCCTGATAGATCTGCAAATCTTCTAGTGATTTGAATTCGGAATATAAGACTAAATCATATGCAAAATCGGAACCATTGAAATTGATACCCACTTCAATGGATACAATTTGGGGGATATGTTGCTGTAAATCTTCAAGAAGCTGCTTTGCCCTCACTGCACATTCCTTTTTTGTGCATCCTTCAGCTTCCTCTTTTAGTGTCCACATCACAATATGTTTTATCATATATAAAACCTCCGTTTCGGATTTGTTTTGGTCTATCTTTCTGCCAGTAAATGGTTTACAAGCATTTGGGCGGATTTTTCTTCTAGATCAATATACTGCACCGGATCGCCGATATGAGGCAGGATATGTGCATCGGAACCGGTAATCGTGCGAAGCGTAGCCACCGCTTTTTGCACCGGTGCAGAAAAAGGGCGTTCGTATGCACTTTTGGAAAGCTCAGCAAAGGGTAAGGGGATATCTTCAGGGAGAAAACCCAGCTGAGAGAGAACAGAATACGAGCTCCTGTCAATATGCGCCGGTACGGGCGCGCCGCCTAAAGTGCGGCATAAGGCCACCGCTTTTTCAAAGGAAATATCGGCGGCAGTCAATAGCATTTGTGTTTCCTTGCCACGAATCCGATCCTTTGCGTCCATATAGCGCTGCTCACCGAAAATATCCTCGCGATTTAATATGGGGGGGAGAGCAGAACGAATATGTGCATCCATTTCTTCTGCCTGATCGATGGTGGGGAAATAGCACAGCAAATGAATTTCCTCACGGGTTTCCATTTCAATGCCCGGCAGAAGCGAGAGCCCATGGGAGGAGGCAACCTTTTGCACAGCACGCAGATTACCTGCACTGTTATGATCCGTAACCGCAATGATATCAAGCCCGGCAACAATGGACATATTTACAATGTTGTTCGGAGTCATATCCTTGCTGCTACACGCAGAGAGTGCAGAATGGATATGCAAATCACAGGCATATTTCACAACATTGCTCCGATAAGGACTGCAAGCGCAAAGGCGGTTTTGTCGCTTTTTAAAATAATTACCTGCTTTTCGTTTGCTCTTTCTATGGTTTGCATCTCCACATCTATTGACTCGGGAATAATCACGCAGGCGCAGTCTGCCAAAGAGGCTACTGCAACCACATTCACATTTGTCTGAATAGTAATCCATGCATCACCAGCGCCGGCACGAGACATGGCAAGACTTAACATATCACAAACATATCCACCCGTAACCTCTCTTTGGGTTTGGTCAGCAGCAGAGACAATGGTTAAACCAAGTTTTTCGGCAAGAAGTGCAACTGTCATCTTCTTTTCTTCCTTTCAATTAAAGCGTATCTACAATGGCGGGGATTTCGAGAAGTGAGGTGCAGACCGCCTCCGGATTTTCCAAGACCAAAAATTCTTTGCTAAAAAATGAGGTAAACCCTATGCATTTCATGCCAGCTGCCTTTGCTGCCTGCAAGCCATTGATAGCATCCTCTACTACTACACAGTCCTTGGGTGCTACGCCTGCTTTTTCTGCACCTTTTAAAAACACATCGGGAAAAGGCTTTTTATTGACTACATCATCTCCGCTCACCACCGCCGCAAACGTATCCCATGGGATTTTTGCAGCCGAAAGGTTCGCTTTAACTTTGATAAGATCTGCACTGGAGCACAGCGTCAATATATATCCTTTTTTTGCAAGTTCGGATAAAATGTCGTGAACGCCTTCATATATCTCTATTTCTGCATCTACAATTCCAAGGTATATTTCGTAGGTTCTTTCTTTCATTTTAAGGACATAGGGAACGCCGTGGGCTTCTGCCACACCGCCCACAAACCGATCCTCACCTGAGCCTACAAATGGGATGAAATCCTCATCTACAGCATGGATACCCCACTCTAAGAGAGCCGCTTTTGCCGCTTTGCGAATGATTTTTTCACTTCGCACCAGCACCCCGTCCATATCAAACAATACTGCCTTTACCATAAGTTAACATTCTCCTATTCCTAAAATATTGATTGCATTTTTATAAAGCACCATGTCAAGTTGCAATGGGGTAAGCCCTAAATCGCATATTTGAGATAATGCAGTATTTGTACTCTGGCAAGGGTAATCACTGCCAAATACCACTTTGTCCACCCCGTGGCGATAGATCATTCGCTTTAGTTCCGATGGCGCAACCTTGCAGGTGGTGCTTGAAGTGTCAAAATATATCTGTCTTCCGTACAAATACTCCGATGCTTCGTCCCACGCGCTGTACCCTCCCATGTGTGCCGCAATGATGGTAAGGCGGGGGAACATGTCCATGACTCTGCGCAGACGACGAGGGGAGGAGGCATCCGTTTGTTCATCCCCTACATGAATGAGCACAGGCAAACGCTCCTGCAACATCTCATAAATCGGAAGCATTTTTTTATCGTCTATATCAAACCCCTGAAAATCAGGGTGCAGTTTAATTCCCTTCATACCAAGACCAATCAGTCTTTGCAGTTCGCCTTCATTATCCTCGTAGTCATCATGCAAGGTGCCAAAGCCAATAAATTGAGGATGTGTAGCCACCATCTGAGCAATAAAGCTATTCACACTGACAACCTGGGAGGGTTTTGTGGCAGAGGAGTGCACAACGAATCCCGATATATCCGCCGGTGCGCCTGCAAGTAGCATGGAGGCGGTTCCATCTCCCTCCATGGATAGTCCGTAATACCCCCCCACATGATCCGTTGCTTTTTGCGCAATGGTATCCGGAAAAATGTGAGTATGAAAATCAATCACCTTCATGGGAAAATCCTTTCAAAAAAAACTTCATCATTTGCTTTGTAAACTTTATTTCAATATTATACTGCAACGCAATGTATTTATCAACAACTTTATGAAAATTCTCCCCTTTTTGGTGCATATGTATTAAAAAAAGAG
>CAZQDP010000030.1:0-25757 GCA_964592375.1 uncultured Eubacteriales bacterium
CCGGCACGCAGTTTAGGAAACTACTGCTCTATCCTACTGAGCTACGGGCGCATATTGACTGCACAAGATATTTTAACTGCAAAATATGTTTTTGTCAAGTAAAATCTTTATCCCAATCAAAATTATAAATTGCAACGCGTTTTTTATCATTGTCCTACAAAAACATGGGCAAGAAATAAAAAACCGGTCTGAAAATATCCAGACCGGCTTTAAATACTATGTATGCTGTTTATTTTACTGCATCTTTTACAGACTTACCAAACTTGAAAGCCGGAATTGTAGCAGCAGGAATGGTGATTTCCGCACCTGTTAGTGGGTTTTTGCCTTTGCGAGCAGCTCTCTTTTTTGTTTCAAAGGTACCAAAGCCTGTAAGTTGAATCTTGTCGCCCTTAATCAGGGTTTCGGTGATAGATTCAACGCAAGCATTTAAAGCCTTCTCGGCATCCTTCTTTGTCATGCCAGCCTTTTCGGATATTAAAGTTACCAGTTCAGATTTGTTCATCATTTGTTCCTCCTTTATATTTTACCATTTTTGGTATTCTATATTACATTTTCGTATTATAGCACAGTTTTTTTGATTATACAAGCAGTTTTAAAATTTTTGTATAAATCATAGTGATTTTCAAGTTTTTTTTGTACTAATATTACAAAAAAACGTTGTAATTTTACTTGTTATTTGCTTTTAGAGAGTGATTCTTTGGCTATTTTGATAGAAATCACTTTTTATGGAGAAGATAAACTGAAATTAATTTGACTTTTTACAGTATTTATTATAAAATATGTAATGACAGATATAAAGAAAAGGAAGGGCTTTGAAATGAAAAAATCGTTCGTGCCTGATATCATCACTTGGAGCATCATTATGGCTATCTTTTCCGCTTCAGCACTATTATATTCCATGTTGCCGGAGCAAATTCCTATGCAATGGGGATTGGGCGGGGAAGTATCTAAATACGGTGGGAAATCCTCTATTTATATTTTGCCAATTGCCGCCGCTTTACTCAATCTTCTATTGAAATACCTCCCCGGCATAGATCCTTCCAAACAGAATTATAAAGACTTTGAAAAAGAATATCATTTTTTCCGTGTTGTCATGGTCGTATTTATGGCTGTTTTGCAAACATTCATTTTATATCGTTCTATTTATAAAGAAAGTACATTAAGGGTCGATATTTTTGTCTTGCTGATGGTCAGTGTGTTGTTTTTTGTTATCGGCGTTATTATGCCCAAAATCAAACAAAATTACTTTATGGGTATTCGCACACCATGGACACTATCCTCCGAAGCAGTTTGGACGAAAACGCACCAAGCCGCAGGCATTCTTTGGAAGATTGGCGGCGTATTGATGGGATTGTGCCTTCTGCTCCCCGCCATGCTGAGATTGTACACATTTTTGGCGATAGTTCTTGCTGTTGTGCTTATCTCTGTTATTTATTCATATGTTATCTTTAAAAAAATGCAGAAAAAGCAATAGCGCACTTTATCTTTTCGTACAATAATAAAAATACTCCGATCCCATAAGGGTCGGAGTATCCTCTTTGCGAAAGGATTATTCAGCTTTTTCCTTTAAGTATTCCACGATATCGCCAACTGTTTTAATGTTCTCTAAATCTTCATCGGGAATTTCAACTTCGAATTCATCTTCAAGCGCCATGGCAAGGTCTACAACAGCCAAAGAGTCTGCGCCAAGATCATCCTTAATGTTGGCTTCCATGGTCACCTCGTCTTCTTCAACCATCAGTTCCCTTGCGATAATTTCCTTCACTTTCTCAAACATGTCTATTACCTCCATCTTAATATTTACTGTAATAAATGGCATATGCTGCCTATACATTTGCCTATATTATAATATCAACTCTATATCCTGTCAACACATTTTTTTAAAATGTTATAAAAATAATATTTCTGCTATAAATTCAGGGTAAATTCAATCGTTATATATGGTAAAATTGCCTTACCCGTAGACTTCGCATCCTTTTTCAAAAAAAGTATTGCATTTACATTCCATTTATGGTATAATGCTTCAGAACGTATAACGGATGGTCCTCTGTAGCATTCCTGCATGAACATCTATGAAGGAAAGGAGGCACTTTGCATGTTGGATATCGTAAGAGCAATTGGCAATGAACAAATGAAATCTGAATTATCCGTTTATAATATTGGTGATACCGTAAAGGTTCATTTAAAGATTAAAGAAGGTAATAGAGAAAGAATTCAGGTTTTCGAAGGAACCGTCATTCGCAAAAAGAATTCAGGGATTTCCGAAACCTTTACCGTAAGGCGCGTATCATACGGTGTAGGCGTAGAAAAAACATTCCCCATTCATTCTCCTAATGTTGCGAAGGTTGAGCTTGTAAGAAAAGGAAAAGTCAGAAGAGCAAGACTGTACTATTTACGCGACAGGGTTGGCAAATCAGCCAAGGTAAAAGAAAAATTAGGCTAATAGGAGCTAATGGGGGCAAATGCTTGATGCATCTGCCCCCTCATATTCCCTTTGTGCATCGTTTATGAAAGGACTTTGATCATAATGGACGATTTTAAAAGCGGTCACACCAATGACAATAATGAAAATTCCAAAGAGAATTTGGAGTTTACCGTACAAGAAAACCAAAAAAAGAAAAAGAATGATAAAATGAATGTTTCATATGAACTTTTTGATTGGCTTCAGGCTATTGTTGTAGCTGTTGTCATCACCATGGCACTGCGCACCTTTGTTTTTACACTTGTGAATGTCAGTGGTCAGTCCATGGAACCCACCTTACATGATCACGATCGCATGGTGGTTGTGAGGCTCAATTATGTTCCTGCTGTGGGTGATATAATTATATTTAAGCCCGAAATGCATCAAGATCAGCATTATGTAAAAAGAGTAATTGCCACAAGTGGTCAGACTGTCGATATTGATGTAAAACGCGGTGTTGTGATTGTAGACGGCAAAGAGTTAAGTGAAGACTACACCAAGGATATTACAAGAACCATTGGCAATGTTGCTTTTCCGGTTACTGTACCGCCAGAGCATGTGTTTGCCATGGGAGATAACAGAAATAACAGTCGAGACAGCCGTTTCAGTGATGTGGGTATGATATCACTTGATTCGATTGTAGGAAAAGCAGTGTACCGTTTCTGGCCCGTTGAAGACCTTGGCGCAGTACACTAACTTCCCACATGAGAAAGGAATAATATTATGAATCTTCAATGGTTTCCGGGCCATATGGCAAAAGCCAGAAGAATGATCGAAGATAATTTAAAAATTATAGATGTGGCAGCCGAGCTTATTGACGCACGGCTGCCTTTATCGTCGCGAAATCCTGATTTTGATAGCCTGCTGAAAAACAAACCCCGCCTTTTGATTATGAACAAAGCGGATATGGCAGATAAGCGGGCCAACGCCGCATGGGTTTCTTATTTTGGACGCATTGGGATCAAGGCGCTTTGTGTCAGTGCATCTACGGGCGAAGGCATGAATCAAATATTCCCTTGCGCTCGCAAGCTTTTAGAGGAAAAAGTGGAGCGTGACTTGCAACGTGGAATTCATCGTACACTGAAAATTATGGTCGCTGGCATTCCAAACGTCGGAAAATCCTCACTAATTAATCGCCTTACAGGCAAAGCCAGTACACTCACTGGCGACCGCCCCGGCGTTACACGCGGTAAGCAGTGGCTTCGCCTACCCGGCGGAATAGAACTTTTAGACATGCCCGGCGTTCTTTGGCCCAAGTTTGATAGCACCGATGTGGCACTGAAATTAGCCTTTACCGGTGCGATTAAGGATGAGATTATGGACATCCAGGAGCTTTGTTGCCATTTACTTTCGTTCCTTACCACTGATTACAGCGCCAATCTTGAGCAAAGATATAAAATCGAATGTATTTCCGGTGAACCACCCGATGAGCTTTTGCAGCGCATATGTAAAAAAAGAGGCTTTTTAATGTCCGGTGGTCTGCCAGATACCCTCCGAGGTGCGAATATTATATTAGACGAATTTCGAGGTTGTAAATTAGGGAAAATCACACTGGAGATGCCGGATAAAGTATCGCTATCATAGAAAGGAGCCTACGTGTGGCGTCATATGCAAAAAGAAACAAGCAACTTGCGGAAATGGATATAGAAGCGCTCCGAAGCGCTCTTCCGGCTTTGGCTGTGCAAAGCACAAAAGGTCTTTCTGCCTTTTTGCGCCGCATATCGGAATATGATCGGGTGGAGGATATGCGAAAATTCGATGAAATGTTTCCGGCGGTTGCCGGCGTGGATGAAGCAGGGCGAGGACCATTGGCCGGTCCTGTTTATGCCGCCGCAGTTATTCTGCCACAGGGACTTGTGATAGAGGGCATGAATGATTCCAAAAAATTATCCAAGCAAAAAAGAGATGCCTTGTTTGAAATCATTATAAAGGAAGCGATTGCATATGGAATTGCTTCTGAAGATAATGATGTTATCGATAATATTAATATTCGAAATGCCACCTTTCGCGCAATGAACAAAGCCATATCGCTTCTTTCCCCAGTGCCACAGCATGTACTCATTGACGGAAACGATGTGGAAGGCCTCCTATTGCCTCATCACTGCGTAGTCAAGGGAGATATGAAAAGCCAGAGCATTGCAGCCGCTTCCATACTCGCCAAGGTGAGCAGGGATAGATATATCGAAGAGATGGCTACCTTGTATCCCATGTATGCGTTGGAGGAACATAAAGGCTATGGCACCAAGCGGCATATTGACATGATTCAAAAATACGGCCCCTGCCCTATCCATAGAATGAGCTTTTTAAAGAATATACTTTCATAAAAAAATGTGAGCTTCATCGCCCACATTTTTTATATTCATTTATTTGTGCACTTCATTAGCTTTGCCATGCTTTTGGCAAGTGTTTCAAAAGTGGCAACGCCTTCCGCATCATCCAGTACATTTCCTGCCTGACCGGCAAATCCTACATTCCAATAATTTGAGGAAGCAATGGGCATTTGCGCGATACCGAAAAAGAAATTGAGTGCCGCATATACAAAATTGGAGCCTGCACGACGAGCAACCACAACGGGTGCACCGATTTTATCCTTTAAAAGTCCTCCATTGGCTCTGGATACATAACCACAGCGGTCAATAAATGCTTTTGTTTCTGTTGTAACATTGCTAAAATACGTGGGGGATCCGATAATCAGTCCATCAGCAGCATATACCTTTTCTAAAACATCATTCATATCATCCGTAGTCACAGAGCATTTTTGGTTTTTCATTTTGGCACAGCCGCCGCATGCGCTACATCCATGCAGCAGTCGGCCTCCCAGCTGCACAATTTCCGTATCAATACCCTCTTCTCTTAGGATTTTGGCTATCAATTCGAGACTTTTTTTTGTATTCCCCTCACTGCGAGGGCTTCCGTTGATTGCAATCACTTTCAAGTAATATTCCCCCTCTTTACACTTCATTTAAAAAATCGGCGCACGCTTGCGCCATGACCACTGCAATACTGCGCAATGCCTCCTCATCAATATCAAATTTGGCATTGTGTATGGGATAGATGATGCCTTTTTTTTCATTTGCCACACCCATTTTAAAATAGCAGGATGGAACCATTTGCGCAAAATATGCAAAATCCTCACCGCCCATGGAGGTTTCGCCCCGGCTAATCACTTTATCCTCCCCCAAGTGCTTGGCAGCTGCCTTCCTCACAAGGCTACACATCTCGTTATCATTGATGGTCGGTGGATACATCCATTTATAATCAAAATCATAGGTGCATCCCATCGCCTCTGTTACGCCTTTTAATATCTTTTCAATTCTAAGTGGAAGTTGCCTCCTGGTTTCTTCGTCTATGCTTCTAGCGGTTCCTTTGAGATAAACCGTATCGGGAATCACATTGTAGGTGTTTCCGCCAATAATGCTCCCAATGGTAATAACACCGGGCAGCGTAGGCGGCAAAAAACGACTGACCGCTGTTTGCAACGCCGTAACTACGTAGGCGGCACAAACAATGGGATCAATGCACTCATGGGGCCAGCCTCCATGCCCACCCCTACCATGAATGGCAATATCAAAATCATCCGGTGAAGCCATTACCGGGCCATCTAAAACTTGGACAACCCCTACAGGGTATTCATTTGTCACATGAGCAGCGATGCAGGCCTCCACTGTGGGAGATTGCATTACGCCATCTTCTATCATGGGAACCGCCCCACCAACGCCTTCTTCTGCAGGTTGAAAAAAAAGCTTCACTGTTCCGCATAACTCATTTTTAATCGAATTTAAAATAAATGCCGCGCCAATTAAGGAGGCCATATGAGCATCATGCCCACAGGCATGCATTACCCCTTCATTTTGCGAACAAAATGCAAGGCCCGTCTGTTCGGTAATGGGGAGTGCATCCATATCCGCCCGAATGGCAATGGTTTTTCCGCCCCTTCCCCCTTCTATCACGGCGCAAATGCCGGTACGTGCAACATTCTTATAAGGTATCCCCCACAGATCCAAGTGAGCCTTAATAATCTGCCCGCTTTGCACCTCGCAAAATGCCATCTCCGGGTTCTTATGCAGCTCTCTTCTGATATTGATAATTTGAGGATATATTTCATCTGCCAGTATTTTAATTCTATCCCTCAACGCCTCACCTCCCCTTTTCGCTCTGCCTTTTACTAAGCATTTGATGATAAATGATATTGAGTCCCTCTAAAGTGAGCCTTGAGTTGATCACATCTACAATTTCTCCTTGCTGCGTAATCATTCGTGCAAGCCCTCCGGTTGCTACCGTTTTTGCCATAGGTGCGTTCATTTCTTTTTTCATCATATCAAGGATATACAAAATTTGCCCCTTGTATCCAAAAACAACACCGGCTTGCATGGCATGAACGGTATTGGGTCCAATGACTCTATGAGGTAAATTTAATTCGATACGAGGTAATTTTGCGGTATTTTGATACAAAGCCTCTACGGAAATTTTCACGCCGGGGCATATGGCACCTCCCAAATATTCCCCTTTGCCGCTCACGGCACAGATGGTCGTTGCCGTTCCAAAATCCACAATTATCACCGGGCCGCCATAAAGTGTATAGGCCGCCACAGCATTCACCAGTCTATCCGCACCAACCTCCGATGGATTATCCGTTTTAATCTGAATACCAAGGTCGAGCGTACTATCCACAATCAAAGGTTCTTTATCAAAATATTTTCTGATGCAGTGCAAAACAGAATACATCACAGGTGGTACTACCGAAGATATGATAACATCCGAAATGGATGCGGTGTCAAACCCGGAGCTGGTAAATATCTGTTTGATAAACATTCCGGTTTCATCCGCTGTTCGGTTGCGTTCGGTTGTCATGCGCCATGAATCGACAAAGTCATTATCCTTATATATGCCAAAAACCGTATTGGTATTCCCAACATCAATCACAAGAAGCATATTCTGCTCCCTCCTTATCGCTTTGTATACGAAAATATTATACACCAAAGTATATTTGAACACAATAGTTTTCATAAAATAATTGCCATATACTCAAAATTATGGTATACTTAGCACAACGTTTATCGTCGCATATTACTCTCAGAAGGGGTAATGACATCAATAACATTAAATGGAGTATTTGCAATGCAAAAAATTTTAAGCTATGTGCGCAGAGGCGTGCAGGACTTTTCAATGATACAAGAGGGCGATAAAATTGCAGTGGGACTTTCGGGCGGCAAAGACAGCACCACATTGCTGCTTGCACTCCATGAACTAAAGCGATTTTATCCGATACAGTTTAGCCTTTGTGCCATTGCCATTGACATGGGCTTTGAAGGTGTGGACTTTTCTCCGATGCAAGCACTGTGTTCCACGCTAGATATCCCACTTACCATTCATCAATCCAATATCGCTCACGTTGTTTTTGAAAAACGAAGCGAACGCAACCCCTGCTCTTTGTGTGCCAAATTGCGCCATGGCATGCTTCATGCTAAGGCACATACAGCGGGCTGTCATAAGGTTGCCTTGGGTCATCATTATGACGATGCCATCGAAACCTTTTTCCTCTGCTTATTTCACGAAGGCAGAATTGACTGTTTTCTTCCCGTTACTTATTTGGACAGAAGTAATATTACACTTATTCGTCCACTTGTTTATTTGCCCGAAAAGGAAATTGTGCGTTATGCCGCAAAAACAAATCTTCCCATCGTGCACAATCCATGTCCCGCAAATGGTTGTACTCAGCGCCAAGTCATGAAAGATTTTATAAGGCAAAAATCAAAGCATGATCCAAGCTTTAAAAAACGAATTTTTGGTGCCATCACCAAGGGCATTGCAGGCTGGTCTAAAAGCTGATATTTTCCCGCCTTTTTATAAAACAATCTGCCCTTTGTCCATTTTATCCACAACTTCAAAAATAGCATCTTCATCATATGGTACACATGTGCAATAATCTGCCACCGCTTTAAGCTCAGGTACGGCATTTGCTACCGCTATTCCTGCACCTGCCATTTGCACCATTTCAATATCATTTTCATTATCGCCAACAGCTATCATTTTTGAAATCGGAAGCTTTGTAATGGCGCAAAGCTCTGCAAGTGCTCTTCCTTTGTTGGTGTTTTTATGCAAAATTTCGTAGTATTTCACCCAGCTATGAACAAATTTATATTTTTCTGCAAATTCGGACTGTGCCAAGCTACTTCGGACAATTTCTGTTTCTTCAGGCTGTTGTACGAAAATCACCTTGTACCATGGCTCAGGTATGGCATGCAAGGGAGCCTCTTGAACGAGGAAGTCCTCATAATGAATATGTTCTACGATGCCCGGACTGCTTTTATGAATATACAATGTTTCGCCACTATAAATTTCACAGCCTGCATAAGGCATATTTTTTTCTACAAATTCAATGACTTCAATACATTCTTTCCCTACCGGCAGCGACCAGATGACCTCGTCCGTGTTTTCATCGCATATCACCGCACCATTATAGCAAATGACCGGTGCATTGATGATGCCGGGCTGAAAAAATGGTTTTACGTTGCGCATTGTACGCCCGGTAGCAACCGTAAAGAGGCCACCTTGGGATTTAAAATAGTCAATTGCCTCTAAATTTTTTTTACTGATTTGCTTTTGCATGTTGATAAGCGTATGATCCAAATCGCTTACCAGTGCAAAGCCCGTGAATTTACCCATTGATTTCTTCCTTCCCATGTATAATCGATGCAGTAATATGAAATTCCCTTTTTTCAAATGGCTGCATAAAGATAAGCTCGCCCTTTTCTCTTGCCTTTGCTCTTCCCTCCGGATACCAGGTGGCAGGTTCTAAGCCCACTGCATAATCTCCTTCACCCATTTGTTTCCATTCAATAAGGTGAGGCAACTGTTTCGGATCAAATTGCAGCATCACGCCAATGGCAAGTGCTTCATTATATAGTGCTGCCTTTGCATTCTTGGCTGGCGGTGTATGATAGAATACCTGCTCTGCATAATCATGGCATGGTGCTTCAAAGGTATGACACTCGTTTATCCCCCTTGCCGCATCCTCATTGGAAGGGCGCACATCCGTGCAATTCGTCAGCAAGGTGGTATTCTCATCTACAAGCGGATAACCGAAATTAAAATGATAAAGAAGCATAAAGGGAGACTCATTGTATCCGCAGTTTTCCACTGTGTCATGAATATGAATTGTATTTTCGCCCAGTTTCATGGTAATCTCTCGCCTTAGCACCATATTCTCACCGAATACTGCGCTCTGCGTTACCCTTCCCGTCACCTTCATCACAAAATCATCACCAACCCATTGCTGGGATATACTCACATCATTCGCCGGAATATTAGATATCCGGCCATGTAGGCCTAACTGCTTGCCTTCATCTATGCAAGGAGCCCCCATATATGTAAGTCCACAAGTGGTTAAAAAGCCTGCAAAAAAACCACGCAGAAAATCATCCTCTTCATAATAATTCGGGGAGGTAATTCCTGCTTTAGAAATAAAGGAAAGTGCACAGTCCTGATACCTAGCCCCTGCAATATCCATCCCTCTGCCGGGTAGCAGAACAATGGATAGTCCCGCACCATTATTCATCTCTATGGCATCAACGCCGCTTGCTCTTCCTTCGCGGTATGTATAGGAAGTAGCACCTGCTATTTGCGAAATATCCCCCACTCTTTTCATTAGCTCCACCCTTGAATATTCTTTGCCCATCAGTTTTGCCATTATGCTCAGCCTCCATTTTACCAATTTCTCTTTCATTATACAATATATATGAAGGCAGGTCAACGAGAAGATGAAATTTGCAACTACTCTTCTGCTAAAAAAAGAGCCGGAAACAGTTTCCGGCTCTTTTTGACAATGAAAATAATTTTATAAAGCAGTCTCTCCACTTTCACCTGTTCTAATACGAATGACCTCATCAACGTTAAAAATAAATATTTTACCGTCGCCCTGATCGCCGGTTCTTGCACTTCTAACAATAGTATCAGATATAATTTTCACATCCGAATCCTTCACCACCAAATCAATCATTACCTTTGGAAGAAGATCAACACGATACTTTTCACCCCTCCACTGCTGAACCAATCCCTTTTGATTGCCATGGCCCTCTATTTCTGTAACCATCATTCCGGTGTAACCAATTTTTTCGAGTGCATCACGAACATCCTGAAGTTTTTCGGGTCTTATTACTGCTTTGATTTGACGCATAACACTTCCTCCTTCTTATTTAGTTTCTGTCGTTGAGAATGCTGTTTTTCTGGATAGAAATTCAGGATAAGCACTGTTTCCATGTTCGCCGATATCCAGCCCTTGAATTTCTTCTGCCAAATTCACTCTAATTCCCATTGTTGCCTTAATGGCGTACCATGCCACAATGCTCACTACAAATACAAAAGCACCTACAGCAAGAACACCGATGAGCTGACTGGTCAAAAGAGCCGTGCCGCCGCCAAAGAACAAACCGTTACCGGTGGCAACCCCTGCGATTTTGTCCTCCGCAAAAAGGCCAACACATATGGTTCCGAAGATACCATTTGCAAGATGCACCGCTGTTGCGCCAACCGGATCATCAATTTTAATCTTATCAAAGAACATAACAGCAAGTACAACAAGAATCCCTGCAACTGCTCCAATAATAATGGAGCTCAATAGGCTGACAAATGCACATCCTGCCGTAATGGCTACGAGCCCTGCAAGGGCACCATTGATGCACATCCCAAGGTCGGGCTTGCCAATTAAGAATACAGAAGCGATGGTAGAGGTAAGTATTGCAGCAATTGCTGCTGTATTTGTTGTCAAAAGAATGTGAGAAATTGCCTGCGGATCAAGTGCCATTGTAGACCCTGGGTTAAATCCGAACCATCCAAGCCAAAGAACAAATGCACCGATGGTTGCGATGGGTAAGTTATGCCCTGGAATGGCATGCATTTTGCCATCTTTGGAGAATTTACCATAACGTGGTCCAAGTACAATGATCCCTGCAAGTGCAGCCCATCCACCCACTGAGTGAACAACGGTTGAGCCTGCAAAATCAAAAAAGCCAAGCGTTGCCAGCCAACCGCCGCCCCATATCCAATGGCCAACGATGGGGTAGATAACAAGCGTTAAAATAAATGAGAAAACAATAAATGATAAGTACTTTACTCGCTCCGCTACCGCGCCAGACACGATGGTGGCTGCAGTTCCACAGAACACAAGTTGAAAGAAGAACTTAGCAAATAACGGTACACCAGTCCATGAGATTGATGTGTACACACCGCGATAGAGATCGCCCGTGGCAGGTGAGTTATCCGCACCGCCTAAGAAGAACAAGCCTTGCGTACCGATAAATCCATTGCCATCTCCAAACATAAATCCAAAACCAAGAAGTAAAAAGCCCAGTGATGATACGGCAAATACAATAAAGTTTTTGGAAAGAATATTCACGGCGTTTTTCGCCCTTGCAAAACCAGTTTCTACCATTGCAAACCCTAAATTCATAAAGAATACGAGCATACCTGTAAACAATACCCAGAAAGTGTCAAGCATAACTTTAAAATCCATAATAAATACCTCATTTCTTCATTATTTATTTATATAAAAAAGACGTGTTTTACTTTAAGCGTAAAACACGTCTTTGTGTATATAATATCCTGCTTATACTCTAAATAAAAGATCCGTATAAGTAGGCATGGGCCAATATTTTGTACCCACCATTGTTTCCAGTTCATCAGCAACCGCTCTAACATTTTGCATTGCTGCAAAAACATCATCTCTAAAGGACTTTGCTTGCTCTAAAGCATCTGAAATGCCCTTGGTATTCATAAGGCTGTTTTCAAGTGCTTCCACTCTGGAAATGAGGCTTTCCGTTAGTTGACTGAATTTCAGTGCACCTTCCTCTTCTTTGGTAACATCAAGGGATAATCCTGATTCCTTCTTCAACTTCAAGCTACCAAATATCACTTTGCTATAGGAAAGCACAGCGGGCAAAATCTCTTTTTTCACAACTTCAATCATTGTTAGTGCTTCTATATTGATGCACTTTGAATAATCTTCAATAATGATTTCATATCTTGAATGAAGCTCAACTTTAGAAAGTACTGCATGTTTGTCAAATACTTCCACATTCTTTTCTTTAATGAAATGCGGCAGAGCTTCAATGCATGATTTTAAATTAAGAAGTCCTCTTTTTTCTGCTTCTGTTACCCATTCTTCGGCATAATTGTTGCCATTAAAGACAACCCGCTTATGCTCCACGATGGTATCCTTGATAATCGCATCGATTTCCTGTGCAGGGTTCTTCGATGCTTCAAGCCTTGTTGCGAATATCGATAAGGTTTCTGCCACAATGGTATTGAGCACGATATTGATGCCAGAAATTGATTGAGAAGAACCAGGCATACGGAACTCAAATTTGTTTCCGGTAAATGCGAAAGGCGATGTTCTATTTCTATCGGTTGTATCTCTATTGAAAACCGGAAGAGATGTTACGCCAATTTGAAGTGATGCACTTCTGTCGTTCTTCTTTGATTCACCCTTTTCGATATTGCTGAGCACTGCTGCCAATTCATCACCTAAGAACATAGATACAATGGCAGGCGGCGCTTCGTTCGCACCCAATCGATGGTCATTTCCAGCTGTTGCCACAGATACACGAAGCAGATCTGCATACAAATCAACCGCTTTGATAATGGCTGCTAAAAACATTAAGAACTGTTTATTGTTTTGAGGATCCTTGCCCGGCTTTAATAGGTTTTCACCGGTATTTGTACAAATAGACCAATTGTTATGCTTTCCGGAGCCATTTACACCTGCAAACGGTTTTTCATGAAGAAGGCATACAAGATTATGTCTGAGTGCTACCTTTTTCATCATTTCCATGATAAGCTGATTGTGATCGGCCGCCATATTGCTTGTGCAATAAATGGGTGCCAGCTCGTGCTGGGCAGGTGCCACTTCGTTATGTTTTGTTTTTGCATATATGCCAAGCTTCCAAAGCTCTAAATCTAGCTCCTTCATATATGCAGAAACTCTTTCCTTTAAATTCCCAAAGTAATGGTCATCCAACTCCTGCCCTTTTGGCGGTTTTGCACCAAAAAGCGTTCTGCCGGTGATAAATAGATCTTTGCGCTTTTCATGCAAACTTTTATCTACCAAAAAGTATTCCTGCTCTGCACCAACGGATGTGGTTACTCTGGTGCATGGATTATTGAAAAATTTCAAAACACGAAGGGCTTGCTTGTTTACAGCTTCCATGGAGCGCAGTAAAGGTGTTTTTTTATCCAGTGCTTCACCTGAGTAGGAGCAAAATGCAGTTGGTATGTATAAAGTATCGTCTTTCACAAATGCATAGGAGGTTGCATCCCATGCTGTGTATCCTCTTGCTTCAAAGGTAGCTCTAAGCCCACCGGATGGAAAAGATGATGCATCCGGCTCGCCTTTGATAAGCTCCTTGCCGGAAAATTCCATAATTACCTTACCATCTGCAGCAGGTGTGATAAATGCATCATGCTTTTCAGCAGAAAGACCGGTCATTGGTTGAAACCAATGTGTATAATGGGTTGCGCCCTTTTCAATGGCCCAATCCTTCATTGCATTTGCGACAACCTGTGCCAAAGTAGGGTCAAGTGAAATGCCCTCATCAATGGTTTTTTTAATAGCCTTATAGGACTCGTTGGGGAGTTTTTCCCTCATTACCGTCTCATTGAAAACCTGCGATCCGAATAAATTCGGAATATTATTGCCATTCATATTACACATTTCCTCCTTAAAGTAACGAAATACCTGCATTCTCGCACTCGGCAATCATATCTTTTGGCCAAATCGAGGCTTGAACCTCACCAACATGTGCTTTATCTAAGAAGAACATGCACATTCTTGATTGACCAATACCACCACCGATAGAAAGAGGTAACTCTCCGGCAAGAAGTGCTTTTTGGAAAGGCAGAGATGTTCTATCTTCTGCACCTGCTTCTTTGAGCTGAGTTGCAAGGCTTTTTTCGTCAACACGAATTCCCATAGAGGAAACTTCCAGAGCTCTGTCAAAAATTTTACTGTAAAGCACGATGTCTCCATTCAGTGTCCAGTCATCATAATCGGGTGCGCGACCGTCATGCTGAATTCCGGATTTAAGCTTGCCACCTATCTGCATAAAGAATACAGCGCCATGCTTTTTAATGAATTCGCTCTCTCTTTTTGCGGGAGCCAGGTCAGGATACATCTCTTCTAACTCCTGCGTGGTAATAAAGGTAATTTCCTCCGGCAGTGCGTAATCCAAAAACGGATATACACTTTGGATATAACTTTTCGTTTCCAAAATAACAGAATAGATATCTTTCACAACAGACTTCAGGAAATCAATTGTTCTGTCTTGTTTGGTAATGACTTTTTCCCAATCCCACTGGTCAACATAAATTGAATGGAGATTATCGGTGATCTCATCACGTCTGATTGCATTCATATCGGTATATAATCCCTGCCCTACAGGAAGACCATATTTTTTCAGTGCATATCGTTTCCACTTTGCTAGGGACTGTACAACCTCTGCAATTTCTCCGCCTTGCTCTTTAATATCAAAGGAAACAGGTCTTTCAACACCATTCAAATTATCGTTTAATCCTGTCGTTGATGAAAGAAACATGGGAGCTGAAACGCGAACCAAATTCAGCTTTTCTGCCAGTTTTGTCTCAAAAAAGTCTTTTAATAGTTTAATCGCTTTTTCCGTTTCCAACACATCAAGCTTTGATTTGTAGCCCTTTGGAATAACGAGCTTATAGGTGGTATCCTGTGCCATTTTCTATTCCTCCTTCATATTGGAGCAACGTCGCCGTCGCCTAAGTATATAGCAAAAAAGGCTGCGCAGTCTCCCTGCACAGCCCCTTTGCTGTAAGCAATTTGCTTTGTACATATTATAGCATATGCTACTTACTCTGTCAATAGTAATATTTCAATTTCCTCTCTTTTTGGCATTATTTTTACATAATATAAGAAAACCATTGTTTATATGCCGGTAATTATATGAAATATCAACAACTCTTTTTAAGCTTTTTGTATTATTGGCTCTTTATGGCTGTAAATAATTGCTTCATGTGCTGCTCCGATAGATTGTATCGCTGCCACCTTGAGGGAAGACTTTCGCTGTATTTTATTTGATTTTCAAAATATTGCATCGCCATGCTTTGCGTTTGTGGGTCATTTTGTATATCTGATGGCGGCATCTGCACCAATCGTGCAATTTGGGGCGCGGCATCTTCTGATAGTGACATTGTGTAGGCTATGCCTGCATGATCGCCTCGGAAATATCTATCCACCTGGCTTTTAGCAACATAATAATCCATGGGAATAATATTGAGCAGTACATAATAAAGCAGTCCAATCGATACATATACGGCTACCATATTGAAGGTGGGCCTTAATATATAGATGAGCGTAAGAAACAAACCGAGACCTTCAAAGATTAAAAATCCAAACACCATGAATCGGAGCCTTGTCAGTCCATCGTCTGCTTGATATAGCCACATGCGGTAAAAGGAAGATACCAGTAGAACAAATGTAACGCAGCACAAATAAAAACATAAATATTTTGTTATGGTACTCCATAGACTTTTGATTTCTTTTGTGAAGTGCACTGTCATTAAAATCACGACAATATTCACACCCGTTAGCGAAAACAGTTCAAAGAAGCCTTTTCGCGCATACTCTGTGTAGGAAAGGCCATATGGGAGGCTGGATACTGCAAACAGATATTTGAATTGGATTGCCACAAAGATTGTATAAATTGCAAGAATGGATACGAGCAGAATGTTGAAAATAATCAAATCGCCCTGCCGCATCGTTCCGATAGACTTTTCCTGCTTTTGGGGGTCACACGCGGCATATACCCGGCCAAAAAGGTACAACCCAACCAGAATACCATATAACGTTTTGAGCAGAACATTCACGTTTATATACCGATAGATATCAGAGAAAAATTGGTTTACTCCATTTGAAAACACCATATCCGCAAAAGAAAGGATTGTAATGAGTAAAATAAGGCTTGGAATTGTTATGGCTAATGAAACGAGTATTCTTTTGATGACGGGTGCCTTTTTCTTGTTGGCATCCAGTGCCCATTGAAAAGGCACTTTGAAATGCCCGATTGGCTCCAATACTGCCCGCACCATATTTTTAAAAAACCTCAATGAAGTGTTTTTTAATTCAAAATCCATGAATATTATACTATATATAATAAGGCTTAAAAGTACATTTGGCATACGAAAAATACTATTGGCACTAATCAGTGCTTGAAGCGAAAAAATAAAAATGGGAATAAAAAGCCACAGTCTTTTTCTGTTTTGCATCACAAGCCAAAGGCAGATAAATTGCATCGCTGCAAAGACTGCCACGCTAACACCTGCATTTTCCGGCAAAACAAGGTATGCAAACCCGATAGCAGAGACAAATAAATAAAGAAGCATTTTCATTTTGAGTGGCAATGGAATAAGGATTTCCCTTTGTTTTGGTAAAAAATCGAGCCTTACTTTTTTGAATAGCAAAACAAATGCTAAAATGACCCCGCCAATAGATCCAAAAAAACCAAAGATGTATGTTTCAAACCATATCTCTCCAAAATCAAACAGTACGAAAATTTCCCCAAAGACCGAAAGGAGTATCTCCGTACAAATGAGCACAAACAATCCTGTAAATCCTGTGATCAGCAGTTGTCTTACGCTTTGTGCCATAATAAACAGCGATACCATAAACCCAAAGGCGATTGCAACCATCAAATAATAGCCTGCATGATTTATAGACTGTGGATAGAAAAAAGTGCAAAATATTTTGTGCATAGCCACAAGTATAAAACCAAGCCACAGACCTTTTTTAACCAAAAATGCATTCTCACCCATTTCCTTCTTCCCCCTCATATTCTAAAATATCCGCCGGCTGACAATCCAGCGCCTTGCAAATTTCTTCCAAAGTAGAAAATCGTATTGCTCTTGCTTTGTTGTTTTTCAGTATAGAAAGATTGGCAGGAGTAATATCTATTTTCTCCGCAAGCTCCATGAGTCCAATTTTTCTTTTTGCCATCATGACATCCAAATTCACAATAATCGGCATACCTTACACCGTCCAATCATGCTCTTCTTTATAGAAGATTGCTTGCTTGAAAATATCTTTGAGGGTAAGGCAAAATAGCGCACCGACTGCAAACACCAATACAATGGCCACACTGGCAATAGTAAACGCCAAAACACATTTCACCGCATAAATGAGTGAAATCACTCCGCATGCCACCGCTATTTTCCGAAGACACTGTACATTTATCTCAATAAACGGATTGCCGCCAATCAAGGTTTTAAACATCTTTTTTAAATTCAATAAAATGTATACGGAACAAATGCCGGAGGCAAACAGTGTCACCATCGTGATATCATATGCTGCTTCATTATACTCTGAAACCCTTTTTAAAAATTTTGCAATCCAAGGCACAAAGAAAATACAGACAATTCCTCCATAGAACATCACATCCACCAGTGCTTTTGCAATATAATGGGCAAACGATTTCTGATTCATCCACTTTCCCCTCCACTTACAAACTAAAATTTTCCCCAATGACCTTAGGGCTATTATATCACCGAATAAATCATTTTTCAATAATATATTATTGTTATTCGATAATTTATTTTCGAATAACAAATTAAAATAGCATTTTCGACAAACATATTGAAATCATCGCAGTAAAATGATATACTACAATAAAGATGACGAAGCGTTTCTGTCACTTTTTGATGAAAGAAAGGAAAGGATTGATGAAAAATGGCAAAAGTTGATGTTCATCCAGGTATATGCGGACTAAAAACGCAGCTCATCTGCACCGCAGATGATGAGCAGATGGTTACGGTTGATATTCAGTCCGAATGTCCACACATTTTGGCAATGAAGGAGGGGCTCACTGATTTGGATGGCTACAGCGAATGCTTTGCCAGATATAGTGACTCCACGGTGTATCAGATTGCAGAAAAACACTGCAAGCATTTGGCATGTCCTGTGCCTACTGCCATTATCAAAGGCATGGAGGTTGCCTGTGGATTGGCTTTGCCTGGGGAGGTTTCTATACAAATTGAGAAGGACTGAGGAAGCAGGGAGAATAAAGATAGAAGATAGAAGATAGAAGATGGAAGATAGAAGAATGATTCAACTCAGCTCTCTTCTATTTTATTTCTAGTTTCTTTTTTCTAAAAACCATCTTCCATCTTCCAAGTACATACATACCTCTTTTCCTAAAATATGCACAGTATATCGAACGCCCTGCCCTCCTACTTTAAGGCTTGCGGCGGGGCGTATATCTACGATGCGGTCAATGGTGTAGTTTTCTCCGTCCTCCCACCTCAGCGAAAGGGGCTTTAGTATTCCATCCGCACTAAATTCGGCCAATACGGCCACAAATACTTTTTGATAATTTCCCTTCATTTCGGTCACCTAAAAAACGAAATCGGATGGATAATATGGGTCTGCGGATCTTCTTTTCCGCTCTTTTTATCATTGATAAGCGAGGCGCGCTGAACAGAAAAATGCCCAAATCTTCGGCGTATATCATCGATACACACTTCCAGTTGTTCCATTTTTATTCTTTTTTTCATATCCACAAAAAACGATAGCTGGCTCATATCCTCTGCACAAATCAGTTCGCAAGCCCTCACACCCAAGCTTCTAATGTTCCTATGCCATGCCCATTTCTTTTCAAAGAGCTGCATGGATTTTTCTGCAAGCTCGCAGGATAAAAAAGAGGGCATATCAAGCTTTCCCTGCACCTCACAGCTTTGCAGCAGATTATCCCTGATATAAATTTGCACCACGGTACATTTGAAATGATTTTCACGCAGTCTGCGGCCAACACTTTCAGATAAGATTTGCAGCGCATGCTTTACGTCCTCATTGCATTCGAGATCGGCCTTGGTGGTAAAGCTGTTCCCAATGCTTTTGATAGCAGCCTCCATGCCAACATTAGACACCTCGCTACAATCAAGGCCTGAGGCAAAACGCCACAGCACCTCGCCCCACTTACCCAAAATTCGCTTCAATCTCTCCGGGCCCGCCTCTGCAATATCCCCGATGGTGAGAATCCCTCTTTTCGCAAGTTTTGTGTTGGTAGAGCGCCCCACATATAATAATTCGCCGGCAGCAAGAGGAAGAACGAGATGCTGATAATTCTCCCTATCAATGACGGTAATAGCATCTGGTTTCTGATAATCACTGCCCAGCTTAGCAAATATTTTATTCCAGCTAACACCGATGGATACGGTAATTCCAAGTTCACTCTTCATGCGCTGCCTGATTTGCTGCGCAATGCTTTCGCCGCTGCCAAACAAGGCCGTACTGCGTGTCACATCCAGCCAGCATTCATCAATACCGAATGCTTCCACCTTATCCGTATAGTGTTCATAAATCTTTCTTGCTTCTTTGGAAAATCGCAGATAGAGAGGATAGTTTGGCGGCACCACCACAAGCCCCGGGCATTTTTGCTTTGCCTGCCAAATGGCTTCCCCCGTTGATACCCGAGCGCCTTTTGCAATATTATTTTTCGCGAGCACAATACCATGTCTGTTCTCCACCGATCCACAGACTGCCACAGGAAGATGGCGGATGTCCGGACGATAAAGACATTCCACCGATGCGTAAAAACTATTTAAGTCACAATGTAGGATTGTGCGCGCCATTTTTCTCACCCCTAAAAAGAACATTTGTTCGTTTTTAATTATAGCATCAATGTGCTTTTTTGTAAAGAGGTAAAATTTTGAATATGGCTGTTTTGATATTGGCAAAGACTTGGTATACTAAAAATAGAATCATCGGATGCCCCCTATTTTAACAGGGGGTGTAAAAGAACTGTGGATTTCAGATTTCAGATTTCAAATTGCACCGTTGCTACTGATGCGCTGGAAGTAATCAATTTTTATAAAAGGGAGCTGAGCTTGCATCTGGTATCATATATGTGCGCTTTTGCGCCTCTTTATGAGCCCCCATTCGCCTTTTGTGTTTGCATGCCAAGCAGTGTTTCCAAATACGCCACGCTCCCTGCATGCTTGCATTTTTTTACCTTTTCAATAATTCCCGAAATATATCGAATAAGCTTCTCTTCGAAAATGGTTTCGGTGGTCTCGTGGTTTTCAATCATAAACAGCCCCTTCTCCCAGCTGGCTGTGAGTGTTGGGCTGAGGAGTTCCTTGGCGGAAAGCTTGACAAGCGCCACAATGGCCTCCCCTTTTGGCGTAGGGGTCACAATTTGTGTTTTGGGGTTGATTTTGATATATCCAATATCGCCAAGCTTTTTAATGATGCCTGAACGAGTGGCCGATGTGCCAATTCCACAGGTCTTAATCTGCTCTCGAAGCTCTTCATTCTCAATATATTTACCCGCTTTTTCCATGGTGAGCACCAGCGTTCCGTCCGTAAAGCGAGAGGGTGGTTTGGTTTCCTTCTCCTCTATGTGAAGGTCTTCTACATTGCATTTTTCCTTTTTGACTAAATTTTTGATGTTCTCTATCGGTTCTTCTTCCAACTTTGCGTTTTCCACATCATATACCTGCTTCCAGCCCTGCACACTTAGCACTTTGGAATTCGTGGTAAAAAGCTCCGTATCTACTTGTGTTTCAACCCTCACGGTATTATACTCTGCCGGAGGAAAGAAAATAGCCAAAAAACGCCTCACAATAATATGATATACATTGCGCACATCTGTATCTAGCGTTGATAAATCCATCGTCACATATGTTGGGATAATGGCATAATGATCCGTTACCTTGCTATCGTCTACATATCGCTTGGTGTTTTTATCAATGCGCAGCTTACCCAGCTGCTTGATGCTTAAAATCATGTCTTTGTATGCGGCATTGCCGTATAGTCCATTGAGTACCTTTGGTAGCTCCCCCAAAACATCGGTGGAAATCACTCTGCTATCCGTTCTTGGGTATGAAATCATTTTCTTTTCATATAAACTCTGAGCAATTTCCAGTGTTCTGTCAACGGGTAATTTAAACTTTTTATTGGCTTCGGATTGCAGCTCTGCCAAATTAAAAAGCAGTGGTGCCTGCTCTTGCTTTACCTTAATCTCTACTTTTTTGACAACCGCTTCATGTCCCTCTATTTTTTGCATTATATCAAGAGCCTCTTGTTTGCTCATGTATTTATCGTCATCCTCTGCCTCAAGGTCTTTAGCGGCGCTTTTCTTCTGGGTCCATTTTCCGCTATAGGGTATTTTACTATCATGTGAGAGAAAGTCTGCTAAAATGCCATAATGGGTCTTTGGTACAAAATCTCTAATTTCTAATTCCCGCTCCACAATCAGCCCGAGTACGCAGGTCATTACCCTACCAATTGCTATAACACAGGATTTTTCTTCCTTTAAAAAAGCCGCCAGATCTTTGCCATATTGGCAGGTGTATATCCTGCTAAAATTCATTCCAAAGAGCCAATCCTCTTTGGCTCTGCAATAGGCGGCACGAGATAGAGAGTCGTATTCCCGAATGTCTTTTGCCTCCTTGATGCCTTTTTGAACCGCATCCTGCGTTTGAGAGGATATCCAAACCCTTTTGGCTGGCTTGTCCGTTCCGCTCTGTTCATACACCAAACGAAAGATATATTCCCCTTCACGGCCGCTGTCCGTGCAGGCATAGATCATATCCACATCCTTTTGGCACATCAAAGACCGTATCACTTCAAACTGCTTTTGAATGCCCGCATCCTTAAGCACCACATATTTATATTCATTAGGAATAATGGGCAAATGAGATATTCTCCATGCTTTATATTCCGGATTATATGCATCGGGATACGCCATGGTCACAAGATGACCATAGCACCAGGTAATAATTGCATCTTCCGTCTGCGCATACCCTCTTGCCCGATCTTCTCTTCCCATTTGCACGCCGAGAACAGCCGCAAAACTACCGGCTACAGATGGCTTTTCCGTGATGTATAGTTGTCTACTCAATGTTGTTCTCCTTTTGCCCGCCTCCACTGATGAAAAGAATTTTTTACCCATGGAGGCACTGTATCATTATGCATTAGTGTAGCATAAATTTGCAGCAAATGCAATTGCCACTGCAATCTTTTTTAAAAAACACACTGCAATCTTTTTTAAAAAACCACAGCCTGTTTTACATAAATATTCCTTGAATTTTCTGCGTGGATATGGTATATTGGTAATGGTTTTTTGATTGATAAACTTTGTGAGGTGCTAAGGTGAATAAAAATACTCTCTCCCAAAAATCGGTGTTTGTCCGCCGCATGAGCTATTTTTTGACCATTATTTTTTCTGTTATATTGCTTTTTGTAGGCAATCGCATGACAACATATCGATTTCAGGTGGCCGATTTAGGTGCGGAGAATAAACCCTTTGAAGCCAAAGTTGTGGAGATTGTAGATCGGCAAACGGCGGAACAAACCATCGGTGAGAGCGCGCCATCCGAAGGTGTAACCATCATCTTTTTCTGCCGTGCGCTCGGCGGTAGGCTTGCAGGCCAAACCATCACTGCGATGCAGACAAATGATGGCTTTATGGCTGTTCACCAAAAAGAGGTTGAAGTCGGTGACCATGTGCTCATTGATCGCAGTCAAAATGTATATGCCCAGCACGAATGGGAACTGCGTGAATATGTACGTACCGGCCCGATTTTTGTGCTGGGGGCAGTATTCTTTTTATTTTTGCTCCTTTTTGGACGAGGGAAAGGTCTGAATACCATTATTTCGCTTGTGCTTACCTGTGTTGCGATTTTTGGTGTATTTATTCCTTCTATTCTAACAGGGCACAATATTTACCTATGGTCCATGATGATAAGCCTATATGTTATTGTGATGACACTCATGATCGTAAACGGACCCGATAAAAAAAGCTTGGCCGCCATTGTTGGCTGCTTAGGCGGTATTTTTTCCTCGGGTGTATTGGTGATTTTGATGGATTATTTTCTGCGACTAACCGGAATGGTGGATGAAGACTCCACTTTTCTGCTCCTGTTCAATCCGGATAAACCAATTGACTTAAAGGCAATTATCTTTGCCGCCATCATTATTGGTGCACTGGGCGCCATTATGGATGTTGCAATGTCTATTTCCTCAGCTCTTTTCGAGCTTTTTGAAAATGTATCCGATATGTCTTTCCAGTCTGTTTATCGTTCGGGCATTAACATTGGAAGAGATATTATGGGCACCATGTCCAATACGCTGATTTTGGCTTATATCGGCAGCTCACTTTCCGTTGTCCTGCTGCTGATTGCCTATAATTATTCCATGGTAGCCCTTCTTAATCGTGAAATGATTATTGTGGAAATGCTTCAGGCGCTCATTGGCAGTATCGGTATTCTGTTTACCATACCGCTTACCTCCATTGTGTGCGCATTTTTGTTTACTAGTAGGCATAAAAAATGAAGTACTCCTGCAAAGGTGCAGAAGGAAGAAACCTATTTCAACTCTTTTCCTCCTGGCCTCTTGCCGCACCAATTGTAAGCATATCGGCACCGATGGAGGCCAAGAGGTTGCCATAATAATTGACTTCATCGGTCGACAATTGTTTTGAAATCATCATGGCTATCATCGCCGAAATCAAAGGCAGCTCATCCGCAATCCCTGTCATTATATCACCTTCTATTATAACGATATGCAAACAGTGGCATGAAGGTGAATACAATAGTGAAAATCAATATGGAATAGGAGGTGTAGCGTGTGTCGGAATTCAAAAATGTTACTGTTGTCAAAAAGGCCAATGTGTATTTTGACGGCAAGGTTACCAGCCGTACCGTTCTTTTTAAGAGCGGCGAGAAAAAAACACTTGGCATCATGATGCCGGGTGAATACGAATTTTCCACCGGAGATAAAGAAATCATGGAGATTTTAGGTGGCAGTATGGATGTGATGCTCCCCGGTGATACGAGTTATCAAACATATGGAGAAGGCACTCATTTTACGGTGCCTGCCAATGCATCTTTTAAGCTTATTGTGCGCGGCGTATGTGATTATTGCTGTTCCTATGTAAAAGAATAAACCAAAAGCGGTAGAGTTGCGCTTGTTTTGCGCCCGGCTCTGCCGCTTATTTTTATCCTTTATTGAGTAGCTTGCGGTATTTTTCAGGTGTTGTACCTGCAAAGTCCTTAAATAATTTGTATAATTGCTTTTTGTCCTTATACCCCACCGCAAAGCCAATGGCTTCAATGGTTTCGTTGCTGTCTCTGAGCAGTTGCACTGCCGCTTCAAACCTTTTTTCTCCAATGTATGCGGTTACACTTTTACCAAAACAATCCTTAAAAAGCTTGCTAAAATAAGTGGGATTAAAAAAACTGATGCCTGCCAGCTCTTTGAGCGTTAGCTTTTTATCATAATTGTCTTCAATGTATTTCAAAACCTGGGGTGCAAATCGGCTTACATCGCCAAGACCGCCATCCTCCCCTTTTAGTATTCGAAAAATCCTTGCCAGCAGTATATTCACATAACCGCTCAGCACCGTAAGATATCCCGGCTGTTTATCTCTAAACTCTCCGATCATGGCCTCTATCATGTTTTCAATATCCGGCAGATTTTTACCCGTAAGCTGAATAATGGGCACAAGCCCTGTCACATCCGTGCTAAACTCCTGAAATGTAGACAAGCTAAGAATATCCATTGCATTTCGCGAATTCACCAGTTCATGGTGAACAAACTGGGGAGTTAAAATGCAGTTGACAATAT
The DNA here is from genome assembly GCA_964592375.1 of uncultured Eubacteriales bacterium. Lineage (GTDB taxonomy): Bacteria > Bacillota > Clostridia > RUG12999 > RUG12999 > CAZQDP01. The sequence continues at coordinate 25,104 of CAZQDP010000030.1, forward strand.
CCATGGACCCCTCCGGCGTATAGGTATGATGGTCGCCAATATTGAGAAAAAGCAAGTCGCCTCTGGATACCGGGTAATCCTTGCCATTAATTCGTTGAACTCCCTTGCCGCCGGCGATGTATTCAATCTCAATAAATTCATGGGTATGCATAGGATACTGCGCTGTTGCGGTATGCTTGGTAACGCTGATATGCTCCTTCTCGTCTATCCAATCAATGGATAAAAATGTTTCAAAGCTTTCCATAATGCCTCCGCTTGGTTTTTGTTTGGGATCTGCTATCGGTTTCTTCGTACATCATTATTATAAACCAAATGGATAAAAAGTCAATAGCTTTCTCTTTTGCGCCTTAGCCCGCAAGAAAGTAAAAGCCCGAGGTATGCGCCAAAAGTGTTGAGCATGAGATCGTCAATTTCGCTAAATCCGGTACCAAAGATAAATTGCAAAACTTCAATACTAAGGGAAAGAATCAAGGCCAAAAGGATGATTTTTCGCCCACTGCGCTTCGTAAGATATGGCATTAAAAAGCCGAAAGGTAAAAACCAAATGATGTTTCCGATAAAAAGATATGTAAATCTCCATAGACCATAATTAGTTAAAACGCCAAATAAGCTTTTCAGCGGAATGAGGTTCAATTTTCCATTCACAAAAAGATG
>CAZQDP010000031.1:0-25652 GCA_964592375.1 uncultured Eubacteriales bacterium
ATGTAGCAGTCGGAGGTTCCCGTCTGGGAGTTATGAATAAGAACGGCTCTGTACCATTTTCCCTTTTCCGGCTTGAAGTCGGCAGAGGCCATTTTATCTGCATTCCACATGGATGCGCCAGTGGGGGAGATGGCAAGTGCATTGGCATAAGGAAAGCCTGCACCAACATTCATCCAAAGGCCAATGCCTGCATCCTCGCCCATTGCGCAAACGTCTGCCACAACACTGACAATAGCAGTGGCGGGAATTTTTAAGCTTAATCCAACCTGCTTATCCGTAATGTCTGTCAGCTTCGCATATTGATTGCCGGAAGCTTCCTTTACGATAAGTGCAGTTCCGATTTCGCCATCTTTCGCAACGGCGTATTTGTCGCTCGTTAAGGCGCCTTCTTTGCTGCTTTGAAAATCCTCTTTAAATAGGAGCTTTCCCTCTGTTAGGGTTTTGAGTGCCGCCTCGCCTGCTCCGAATGCCAGCATTGAAAAAGAGGAACAAAGAATAAACACACTCAGGAAAATGCCAAGGCTTTTTAAAACGGATCTCTTCATTTTTTCACACTTCCTTTTTGTTTGTTTTCTTCATTATAACATAAAATAATTACAATGTCTTTACTTAAAAGGATTAAATATGTATACAAAAAGACAATTACTGTAAATATGATGGATATATAAGAATAATATGGAAAGCGGCACCGCCCAAAATGATCTGACCAATCATGATGGGCGATGCCGCTTTTTGCGTTTTATATTCTTTGTGTAAATTTTGATATTATCCCATTCATTCAGGCTATCTGTTCCTACTCTAAAGCCGCACACCTGAAGTATTCCGCTTGGGTCAACCTTTGCACAAAAGTGTTCTTGCATTTTATCCAGTTTCCACCAAACACCTCAATGCAATTTGAGTCATAGATAGCTCCATTACTCTCGCTTAATGGCAAGCTACTGTAGATTAATTTATTGAATAATAATTTTAAAGCAAATGGGCATATCGGATTGCACATTGCCAAGCGAAATGGTCAAGGCTTCCTCGCACATGCTCCACTCAGGCTTCAGATTATGACCAAGCAATGTAATCTCTTCGATTTTGGCGTTGAAATGCTTTGTATTCTTTCCTAAGGTTTTTATTTTAACAATTCCATCCTTTGGGCATTGAAGAACAAAGGCATAAATCGCACCGTTATTTGTGGTAAATCGAATGTCTTCACTGGTGTAAGGAGACCGATTATGGTCATTAAAAAAACCTTCAATGATTTCTGTGTTTCCCTCGCCATATACCTTAAAACAATGGCTGCCCATGATGGCTTGTTCATGTATTTTCATCCAATCTCCTATCTTCAGAAGAATACTTTGAACTTCGTCCGGAATGGTTCCATCTGCCTTAGGACCAATATTCAGCAGCATATTGCCATTTTTACTGACAACATCGATGAGGTTGCATACAATATCGTTTGACGTCTTAAACTCGTCGTTTTCAATATACCCCCAGGATAGCTTGGATACTGAGGTATCACACTGCCATGGAAATGGATAAATATTTTGATGCACACTACGTTCAAAATCAATTACCGCACAACCGGGCGCAAACGCATCGTATTTATAGTTGATAACGACTTCCTTATTCCATCGTGCCGCCATATTATAATAATATGCGGCTACCTTCTTTACATATGGCTTGAAAGCCACATTTTGAATCCACCAGTCAAAGTATAGGGCATTTGGCTGATACTTATCAATGATCTCGCAGCTACGAACGAGCCAATCCTCTAAATATTCTGTGCTTGGCGAACCCTTCTCTAAATGAAAGAGGTCATCACCCGGCCCTCTGTGAAGCGGACCGTAAAGTTCAGCATATTCAGGGTCGCTGACATCACTATCTATATCAAGCCCTTTGTCAAAAAACCACCAATGCTCCGCCCGATGAGAAGAAGTGGTGAAAATTATTCCCTGCTTTTCGGCTTCTTGTTTTAGCAACCCTAATATATCCTTACATGGCCCCATTTGAACAGAATTATACTTGCAAATTTCGCTTTCATACATTTGAAAGCCATCCGTGTGCTCTGCAACGGGCATCATGTATTTTGCTCCGGATTTTTTAACAAGAGAAACCCATTGTGTGGCATCGAACTTCTCCGCCTTAAATAAGGGGATGAAATCCTTGTATCCAAAGTCCTTTTGATTGCCATAGGTTTTTAAATGATGCTCATAAGCAGGGGTTTCTTGCCGATACATGTTTCTGCAATACCATTCATTCACAGCGGCGGGAACGCTATATACACCCCAATGAATAAAAATCCCAAATTTGCTATTGGTAAACCATTTTGGCACATTATATTGGGAAAGAGACTCCCAACTATCCTGAAAAGGCCCATCCTTAATCACTTGGTCTATTTTCTTTTTATACTCATCAAGAAGCATATAAGATATTCCTCCCAAAGTTTTTCTGCGTATTACATATCGTTACTTACCTATTTTCCAGTGCGGCGTAAATCATGGCAAAATACTGCTCATTTGGTACATAGGTCGGTACGCTATTACCAGTTCCCAGGGCATATCCACCTCTACCGCTCGTCCGTTCCAACATTGCTTTGGATCGCTTGTATACCTCCTCCAACGGGTTTCTGATTACAAAGTCCACATCAATGCCACCTAAAATGGCAATACGATCATGATATTTCTCGTACATTTCCTCAACGGGACAAATATTGTCCTCATAGGAATGCTTCGCATCAAAACCAATGACATCGATAATATCGTCCATTACCGGATCAAGCTTCCCGCAGGAATGCATAATGGCCGGTCTGCCGCCGCCTTTGATGGTTTGCACAATCTTTGAATGCCATGGCACCAAATATTTTTTCATATCCGCTGTAGAGAGCATGGTCTGTGTGTTAAAGCCCCAGTCATCATTGGAAATCATTGCGCCAACGCTGTCAAACTGAGAACAGATTTTAAAATACTGATTGAGTCTTGAACCGACTTGGTCGAATATTTCCTGAACCAGCTCCGGATCATCCGCAATCATATAGCATAGGTTATCATAGCCGGTCAGTCGGATTACATTTTCGAGTACGCCACCGGGGCAACAAACTATTATTTTCATGCCATCCGGAAGCTCTTTGCCAAGCACCTCCAAGCGAGAATAATCCGCATCTTCCGGGTCCTCCCATTGATATGCTTCGTAGCTTTTTCTATCCGATATCATCACACCGTCGTTGAGTGAACGAGATTTATCTCTATGCACATCAATGGTTTTAAAATAATATCCTGATCCCGTAAAGATTACGAAGTCATATCCTGCATTTTTAAAGGCAGACATGGTCAATCTCTGCACACGGTAATCGTCGTAAATATTTAAAGCTGATTCATCTGCCAGTAGCTCGTGTAATGGGCCGTTTAAAAAAAATTCAAAAAGCACTGACTCTGCCATAGGCTTTCTTTTCAATACATTGAGTAGTCTCTCAAAGTTTGTTTTCTTTGGTATTTTTTTAATCATTTCCGGATTTAGTGTTGATAAATCAATCATTTTTCCATTCTCCTTATACGTTTGGTTTTTATCGATGACATGAATATCATAAAATCACTTGCTTATATATGGTTTAAAAGCCTGTCATTACGTTTGAATTTTTATAAATTACGATAATCAATAAAATAAGGCGGCTAAATGGAGGATGACTTAAAAACCATTCCCACCAATATTGCCGCCTTAGTTGTTTTTTTAATCCTTTGTGTAAATTTTGATATTATCCCATTGATACAGGCTATCCGTTCCTACTCTCCAGCCACCCAGCTGAAGCATTCCTCTTGGGTCGCCCTTTGCACGGAATATCCCATTATCCACCACCTGCTTATCGTCTATATACACATCGCAGGTACTATCCTCATAATTGGCTTCCAATTTTATCTTAAACCATTTTCCCTCTACAAGGTCCGCAACTTTTTCCTGCTTGTCACCAAAGAAATAGTAGAAGCCTTTTTTATCAGCAGTAATGGAAATCGCAAAGCCGTCAATATACAATACCCTGGCACCTGTCGTTTCCGATAAGCTTCCGAAGGTGGCTTTAAAATCAAATTCATATGTGGTATTTCCGCCCGGATGCGCATAGGAGAAATTAATGTCGGCAGTTTCCCCTGTTTTGTCCGAAGAAATGGCCAAGGTATTGCTTCCATTTTCTTTGAGAATTTTAATTGCTTTGTTATTGGATGTATATGCCTTTGGTAGGCTATCTGAAGATTCAAAATCCTCGCGATACAAGAATAAAACTGCAGTGACGTCAAACGTTGCTGTGGTTGTAAACTCTTGACCGGTTACCTTGATGCTTGCAGTGATAACTGCCTTGCCTTCTTTTAGTCCTGTTACCATGCCCTTATCATCAACACTAATAATGCTAGGGTCGGATGAAGAATATTGCACCATATCATGCAAGGGGATTTGCATCTTATCCACGGTAACATAGGGAGTAAGAAGTAGGGGTCGATTGACAGCAATGGAATATTGCTCCTTTTTAAATGAAAAGGCCTTGATAATGCTTGAATCGCCATCTTTTACATCCATGCGCACCTCATCAAAGGAGGCTTCACCATTGGATGAGAACACGCCTGCCGTCTGCCTCACAGACATGATAACATTCGCCTGGCCAAGAGGGGTGCCGAAGCTGCTACCATCTGCAGAGACATAAGCCTTATAAGTAACACCCGTTTTCTCAAGCTTGATATAGTTTCCAACCGATGCTGCGCCCAGCTCCTTGAATTCCACAGGCTTGTTAAACTCTGCTCTGGAAGCCAATTTCAGTTTTCCGGCGCTCAAATATACTGCGGCAAAGGGTGCATTTGAAGCAATGTTTTCTCTCATCATCACGCCGCCATCACCCGATAGTGCAGTGATTTTTGCCGTAATGGATCCATTTTTTACAATCGCATTTTGAATATTTTTATAAGCAAAGGCAATTTGGTCTTGGGTTCCCTCGTCTCCGGGAACCACATGATTGATCCCTTTTGCGGCACTGCTCAGTGTAATACCCTGAGAAAAATCTGCATTGTAGGAGGCACTGGGATTACCTATGCCATAGGTGGTATAACCATTCTTTGCATCCAACGCTTCATCATCAAAAAGAATAATGCCCCAAATGCCAAGATTGTCTATTGTGGCTTTGTGCGTTCCGTTTTCGGATTTTTCAAAGGAAATCGGCATTGGGTCTTTTCCGGGCCTGTAAAGAATAGCATTTATTTTGTCTTTGTCATAGAAATAACGATCAGAAATCGTCACCCCAACATTCGATAAATCAAAGTCGTTTCTGTTTAAAACATGCAATACCTTAGAGCCTGTATCCGCTTCAAACGGTCTTGAACGCAAAATACCAAACACATTCCGCTCGCTAAAGGAATAGGCAGAATAAGTTTTTGCAATTTCTTCGAGGCTATCTACGCCAACTACCTTTACGCCGCTATCCTTAATGGCCTGCTTGTCAGCCTCCTTCAGCCCATCCATGGGTGAGAAGGAAATAAGGTTATCAACACCCTTTAGTTTTTCTGCAAGGAAGGGGAAGGTCATTTTTCCATAGGTAAAGGAAGTATCGATAAACGGTACGCCTTTTTCGAATAAATTCATTGAAATTTTTTCAAGCTTAGCAGATTCATCACTGTTAAAAAGGTTCCAATCTACAAGGAGCGCATTTTTTGGCATGATTTCATAGCCATCAAACAGCTCTTTATACTCTCTGATAAAATGATATAAATCCGCATAATCCTCTGCTTTTCCAAAGTAGCGGTAATTGCCCTCTACCCAGTTGTCCCAAGGCACAAGGAAGTAATGACCAAGTGCATAGGTCAGCGGAAGACCCTGGCGAACAACGGAAACATTTCCGGCATGAGGTACGGGAGACACCACATGTGATTTCCCAAAACCGGACATAATTGGGCCATTTGTGACAAGCTTATTGATTGTAAAAGCATATTCTTGATGTTCACCCATGGCAAAGTCCAATACATCCTCAACAAAATGAAATTCATTTGTTACAAGCGCATTCCCGAAGAAAGGAACATTGCCGGAATAGCTAATTGAACGGCCTGCATATTCATCAAAGGCTTTTCGTGCATTTTGATGAAATGCCTTAGTGGATTTCTGCTCATACTCTGTGACATCTTTATATAAAAGACTTTTCATGCGTGTGGTGTAAAATTGCGCAACGGTTGTTGTACCGAATTTTTCCTTCATATATAGTTTATAATCAAAGGTATCGATATTATCTACGCCCAATTTAGCAAGCTCTTCCTTGGAATATTTGGCGTTTAAAAATGCTCTAAAGCCCTTGGTGCAATATTCGCAGAAGCAACCGCCGTTATAGGGAAGAGAGGTATTTCCCTCAATGCTATCGCACTGCAAAGCGCTAGCGCCGCCGTCAATATATTTTTTACCTTCATTTACAAATACATTAAAATAATCGGGGTGATTGACGCATCCAAATAAGGAACCCCAAATCATAAAGGAGGGATTGATGGGGTTGCCTTCAATGTTCAAGGCCTGACCGACCATGGTTTTCTCACCGTGAACCCAGCCCAAATTCATATTTAGAGCACCCTGATAGCGCACGCCGCCGCTAGTGATGGAGGCAATATCTTGTGCCTTCGGAATGTACGACCAAACTTGATCGGTTGCGGCAAAACGTTTTAAGAAATCCATGGTGCTATAAATGCGAGGATCTGCTCCGGTCGCATAGAACCATCTTGAAGAGGCATATGTATTGGAATAAGGTGCAAAAGAGTTGACTTCTTTTTGCATCGTCAGAATATCAAGAAGGCTTAAAATGACATCCTCATCCGCCTTTGCAATCACGGTATCACCCATCATGATAAGGCCTCTATCATCCCAAAAAACTTTTTTTCCAAGCGCTTCTGCTACTGCACGAAGAGGAAGCAGAAAACGACCGGATTTAATCATGGCAGGAACATCAATTTCCTTTTTTTGGCCACCCACCATCAAAAACTTTTCGTTTTCTTTGATTTCGATTTTTGTCGTTCCACTGGCAACCGTAGCTGTAGCAGTTGCATCCTCCCACGAGACGGTTGCACCTAAATTCTCAGCCAAGAAGCGAAGAGGCACAAGTGTCCTTCCATCTACGGTAAATGGCTTCACGGATAAGTTCTTTGGGTCAATTAGCTGTACGCTATTATTGATATATGCTTTGTGACTATCCAAAAGAAGTGTTACATTGCCAGCGGTTTTCCCTCTTAGATCCACCTTTGGCTTTGGTGCGGCGGTAGGGGCCGGGGCGGCAGTTGGGGGTGGCGCTTGTGCTACATTGGTAGAAGGCTTAAAGCTATCTGCATCCGGTCCGCCTTCAAACACTTTAATATTATCCACATAAAATTTTGCTTCCTTTGCCTTTGTGGAGCCAGTTGTAAGCGATACATAGTCTACTGGGCCCGCAAATTTTTTGCCGTCCGCCAAAGTGCGGTTTGCATATCCTTGGCCTACAAGCTTTCCGTCTATGTAGCAATCAGAGGTGCCTAGGGTAGCATTATGAATAAAAACGGCTCGATACCATTTGCTTTTTTCCGGTTTAAATGAGGTTAAGGAAATTTTATCTGCATCCCACATATACACGCCGGCAGGAGATATTGCAAGTGAGTTTGCGTACGGAAATCCTGATCCCAAACTGGTCCACAGACCAATACTGCCATCCTCACCTAAGGTGCAGATGTCAGCAACCACACTCACAATGTTCGTGGCAGGAATTTTAAATGAAAAACCTACCGCCTTATCCGTATTGTCTGTTAGCACGGCATACAGATTGCCATTATCATCCTTTGCCATTTGCGCGGTGCCATTTTCTCCATCCACATACAACGCAAACTTATCGTTAGAAAAATCACCGACTTTGCTACTAGCAAAATCCTCCTTGAATAATAATTTGCCTTCCTTTGGATCTTTGAGTGCCTGCTCTCCTGCCGCCAATGACAGCATGGAAAGAGTTGAAAAAAGAATGAAGACACTAAGCAAAGCACAAAGACCTCTGAAAAAAACACTTTTCATTTTTTTTTGCACATCCTTTAACCTTTTTTATTTGATTATATCACAAATGACAATCAATGTCTTTGCTTAAAAAGATGAATTACGTACACAAAAAGACAAAAATCTGCATGAGTAAAAAATAAAAAAGATATAATTTACAAACACGCCAAAGAGTGGTATAATCTTGAAAGAAAATGTTAGAGGAGGCGCTTTTTTTATGGGCAATATTATTTCGGCTATTATTTTGGGGGTTATTGAGGGGATTACGGAATTTTTACCTATTTCCTCTACCGGGCATTTAATCCTCGTGGGGCAACTGGTCAAATTTCAAAATGTATCTGCAGACTTTACCAATATGTTTAATGTGGTGATACAATTGGGGGCAATACTATCGGTGGTTGTCTATTTTCGAAATAAGCTCAGTCCCTTTGGTGGCGGCAAATCAAATGCGGAAAAGAAAGAAGCCATTGAAATATGGAAAAAAACAATTGTCGGCGTACTGCCGGCTCTCGTCATTGGCGCCGCACTTGGGGATTTTGTGGAGGAAAAGCTTTTTAATCCCATCACAGTATCCCTTGCGCTAGTGATAGGTGGCCTGCTACTGATATGGATTGAAAACGGAAAAAGGCGTGAAAAAGTCTCTGCCGCTTGGCAAATGAGCTATCAAACCGTTATCTTCATTGGTCTTATTCAGTGCCTTGCCATGATTCCGGGCACCTCTCGCTCTGCGGCAACCATTATTGGTGCGCTCTTGCTGGGCCTTTCCAGGGTGGCGGCTGCGGAATTCTCGTTTTTCTTGGCGATACCTACCATGTGCGCAGCATCCGGATATGCACTGCTCAAAAGCGGCATCAATATGTCGCCGGCGGAGATGGGGATTGTAGCGGTAGGGTTTGTGGTTTCCTTTTTTGTGGCACTTGGTGTTATAGCCGCATTTATGCAGTTTATCAGCAAGCGAAATTTTTTACCCTTTGCATACTACCGAATTGCCCTAGGTGCGCTGGTGCTAATCATCAGTTACATATAGAATAAGGCAAAGCGAAGCGTAATTAGTCAAAGCGCGATCGATAGCCGCAGGTAAGGCACAAGGGCTCAACGGCCATGCGTCTTGAGAAACCCTCATAAATGGCCATTGCACGTTCGCTTTTTAAAATGTCGTCGATGGACTGGAGGGCAATATTGCCCAGTGGCATTTCCCCTTCGCTGTCTAAACAGCAGGGAACCACCGTGCCATCTACCAAGATGGCAATTTGGGTTCGAAGGGCATAGCAAAAGCCTGCGCGCCCAGTTTGAGGACGTTCTAAATCCGGCCAAAAAAACCGCTGATCAGAATTAAGATACACATGATGAGCCAGCGAAATGCCTTCATAGGATATTGGTATTTTATCAATTTTATCAGGAAGATGAAATGCTTGTTCAATCCGTTTGAGAATATGAAGATTTTTGCCATTTTGCGCATTCTCTATTAAGTTCCAGAGCCGAAGTCCGATGAGAATGTTTTGCCGCTCTTGTGTAGCGCGCACAAATTCAAAAACACGATCTAGGTAGCAATCCATGGTATTTTCATTGGCGTTTGCATCAAAGCTGTGGAGTGAGATATTCACTTGCCGAAGTGCTGCAGACGCCAAAAGCACGTCCTGCACCAAATGGAGGAGCGTGCCGTTGGTTGTAATATTGACCTTATACCCATAGGCATGAGCGAGAGACAGAAAATGTCCCAGTAAGGGGTGCAGCAAGGGCTCACCCATGACGTGAAAATATAGCTGGTCTGCATGGCCCTTTAATTGTAATAAAATCTTTTCAAACTTTTCCGCGCTCATCATCTCAGGTGCCCTGCTGGTTTTAGGGCAGAAATCACAAGATAGGTTGCAAATGTTCGTGATTTCAATATATGTTTTTTTAAATTTTCTCAAAGCCGTCCATTCCCCTTTTTGTTATTCCATATCTATTATACCGCACTGGAAGCAAAATGCCAACCCTTAAATGAAAAGAAGGACAATAATAAAAGCAAGCGAGATGGACAAGCAAGGGTTTGGGACGGCGCGAACGATGGATAGATATTTGGTTATGATGGAAACACCACAACAAGCAGCATTTTAAAACACGCCAAGGCTTCTACCGCATGGGCTACACCGGCCGGCATTACAATACACTGCCCTTTGGTCACTTCATGGGTCTTGCCTCCAATGGTAATGGTGGCACTGCCGTCAATCAGATACACCAGTGCGTCCCCGGTAGACTCATGGGAGCTGATTTGCTCACCCTTGTCAAAAGCAAACAGCGTGATACCCACTGCGCTATTTTGCACAAGCGTTCGGCTGACAATCTGCCCGGGCTGGTATAAGACCAATTCGCCCAATTGATGCACCGTTTCAAAATCAATATTCCTTAAAAATTTTTGATCCATATTTCCCACTTCCTTTCTGCTGATGGCATTAGTATACCACGTTTTGGCTTCATTATCGGTTGCTATAGCAACAAAAAGAGAATGAAAGTAAAAACAAAGGAAAAACTCCTTGCTTCACCATGCTTATGTTAATATGCAATAAACGCGACAATTTTTTCTAAAGCTGTAGAAGAAGCATGACTTGTAAAAAGCATATGCCCTCCACAAGGCATCTTGCACATCCATTTCTTGCCGGACACCTTTTGGTAGATATAATCGCCACTTTTCATATGCACCGCATCATCATCCTGCGCTTGCATGACCAGTGTATCACAAAGAATACTTTGAAACAGCGGCAAAGTGGTGCGGAGAAGCTTTTGAAATTGGAAAAGAGAACGAATTGGTTTATTGGTGCTTGCATTTAAATATTTTCGGGAAAATGTTGGAAAATCAGAAAATATGTTTTTGGCTATCTGGCGCATATCCCAATAATAAACCGGCGTATTGATGGTCACCAATTTATCAAATTGATATTTTTGATATAATTGAGCGGCAATGAGCCCACCCATGGAAAAACCGATAACAATCATTTTTTCGCAGGTTTTCGAAAGTGAAAGATAAGCCGATTCTGCACTTTCTATCCAATTTTCCATTGTAGAGGCAGATAGTTCTTTTTTACTGCCTTCATGCCCAGCAAGTAGCGGCAAGGTCACCGCATACCCCATCATGCTCAAATGGTCATATATCGCCATGACCTCAGCTCTTGTGCCTGCAAACCCGTGGATAATTAAAATTCCTGTCATATGGGCCTCTTTCTTAATTTTAGTAAGATGAGTACAAAAAGTAAAATAGCCAACAAAATGATCACTGTATAATATGCAAATTTAAAATCATGCTGCATCGGCGTTTTTTCAGGCTCATCCATATGGATTTCTCCGATGGTCAACGCATCAATGCTTTCCTGTAGTATTTTATCCTTATAAGTGTTGATATCATAAATGGGCGAAGTGATGGTATCATCTCTACTGAAGAAAAGTGTATAATCCGAGCCACTCAAGTCCTCAAAGACGAGTTCTTCAGCCAAGTATTTTGCGCTAATTTTTCACAAGCCAATAAATATTCAGCATTCGTTTTTTCAAGCGCTGCTTTTAGCAGATCATTTTCCTTGGTAAACTCACTACTCTCAATGGCGGCATACTCCGCTTCAAGCTCGCCGAGCAGCATTTTTTGACGATGAATGATACTTTGCATATTACTCGTGATCCCCATTTTTTGACACCTCCAAAAACATATTTTTTATTTCGTTATAATCAAATGATGAACAGATGCGCCTGTTATTTTCATCTAAAATTCTAAAATGCCTTGAAATAATATTTTGCTGTATTTTATAGCCGTAGCTTCTCTCTATCTCAACCCACCAAACCTTGCCTCCCATTGTTTGCGGATAGACTGGTTCAAGTCCATCAAAGGCAAGTGCCATTACGATATCTGTAGGCTTTCCGCCAAAGGTAGCCGCTATGATTTCGCTGCTTGCAAAAATAGCGCATAGCGTTACGGCACCAGACCATCCAAGAGAGGAACGGCCCTTTTCAATTTCCACCAAGGTCTTCTTCGAAATCCCTAAAATCGTTGACATTTTCTCTTGCGTATAATTATATTCCGTTCGAATGAGCTTTAGTTTCTTATTGCAAATGGCAATAAATTCGTTTCTATCCATATAAAATCACCTCATAGTGTAATATTACACTAAAAGAGAGTTATTGTCAAGCGAAAATGAAAATTTATTTGTGAAGCATAGGCAGCGATTACGAAAGTGAAGAATAATACTTCGGCTTGATTTTCTGCGCACTTACCCATGAAAATAAAATAATAAGAGACAAAATACATTTTTTCCCCATTTTACTTGATTTTATATCACAAATTGAGTATAATAATGATGAAATTTGAAAAGGAAGTAAGGGATTGTACAAATGGGAAAAGCATTAATTATCGGTGCCGGTGGCGTTGCCGGTGTGGTTGCACATAAATGTTGCCAAGTTCCAGAGGTATTTGAGGAAATTTGCATTGCAAGTAGAACCGTTTCGAAGTGCGATGCAATAAAAGAAAGCATAAAGACCAAGGGTACGAAAATTACCACCGCAGCGCTTGATGCGGATGATACAGAAATGGTCATTGACTGTATTCGTAGGTTTTCGCCGGATGTTGTGATCAACGTTGCCCTGCCGTACCAAGATCTGACCATTATGGATGCCTGCCTCGCAACCGGCGTTCACTATGTAGACACAGCCAATTATGAACCGATGGACACCGCAAAGTTTGAATATAAATGGCAGTGGGCATATCAAGATAAGTTCGAAAAAGCAGGGCTGACCGCGCTACTTGGCAGTGGATTTGACCCGGGGGTTACCGGTGTTTTTTCCGCCTATGCGCTGAAGCATTATTTTGATGAAATACATTTTATTGATATTGTGGATGCCAATGCAGGGGATCACGGTTATGCCTTTGCGACGAATTTCAACCCAGAGATTAACATTCGGGAAATTACGGCAAACGGACGCTATTTTGAAGAAGGCAAATGGATTGAAACGGAGCCTTTGGCAGTCAAAAAGATATATAACCTACCTGAGATAGGGCCGAAGGACATTTATCTTTTATACCATGAGGAGCTCGAATCCTTGGCAGTGAATATCAAAGGTGTTCGGCGTATCCGCTTTTGGATGACCTTTTCGCAGAATTATTTAACACATCTGCGAGTTTTGGAAAATGTAGGGATGACCTCCATCGAGCCAATTGAATATGAGGGAAAAAAGATTGTGCCGTTGCAGTTTCTAAAGGCTATCCTGCCCGACCCTGCCTCACTAGGACCCAGAACGAAGGGGAAAACCAATATTGGCTGTATTGTACAAGGTGTCAAAGACGGCAAGCCAAAAACCTATTATGTATACAACGTATGTGTGCATGAGCAGTGCTACGAGGAGGTAGGCTCTCAGGCTATTTCTTATACCACCGGTGTCCCTGCCATGATTGGTGCCATGCTTATTATCAAGGGAATATGGAGAAAACCGGGTGTGTACAATGTGGAGCAGTTTGATCCCGATCCGTTTATGCAAGCGCTAAGCGAGCATGGTCTTCCTTGGCAGGAGGACTTCTCGCCAACGCTTTTAGACTAAGTAGGCAGGAAAGCAGTGAGCACTGCCACAGAAATAAGTGAGGATATCGCATCATGAGTATCGATTTTAAGGCAGTGCCAACGCCCTGCTATTTAGTAGACGAAGATCTACTTGAACGGAACTTAAACATTTTAAATGAAGTGCAAAAGCGCAGCGGCTGCAGCATTCTTTTGGCACTCAAAGGCTTTTCCATGTTTTCGGTGTTTCCCCTTGTGGGGCAATATCTCAAAGGCATTACTGCAAGTTCTCTATTTGAAGCCAGGCTGGGATATGAAAAAATGGGAAAACAGGTGCATATTTATGCGCCTGCATATATAGACGGGGACTTTGATGAAATTATCAGGTACTGCGATCACATTGTCTTTAATTCCTTTGCTCAGTGGAACAAATTCAAGGAGAAGGTGCAAGGCGCACCCTCCAAAATCCAGTGCGGCATTCGCATCAATCCCGAGTATTCGGAAATTACCACGCCCATATATAACCCTTGCTATGAACATTCAAGATTAGGGGTGACACTGGAACATTTCAAGCCGGAGGAACTAGGTGGAATTGATGGGATTCATTTTCATACCATGTGCGAGCAGAATTCGGATACCTTGGTGAGAACACTCAAGGTAGTGGATGAAAAATTCGGCCCCTACATCAGTAAAATGAAATGGGTCAATTTTGGGGGAGGTCATCACATTACAAGGCCGGATTATGACCTTGAAGCATTGATTTTAGCCATTATATCCTTTCGGGAAAAGTATGATATTGAAGTATTTTTAGAACCGGGCGAAGCAATTGCCCTTCACACCGGTTATCTTGTCACTTCGGTGCTGGATATTGTGCAAAATGGTATGAATATTGCCATTTTGGATACTTCTGCGGCTTGTCATATGCCGGATGTACTGGAAATGCCATATCGGCCAAGTATTATTGGCGCATCAGAGCCCGGAGAGAAGGCTTATACGTATCGCTTGGGCGGTCCTACCTGCCTCGCAGGAGACATCATCGGCGATTATTCTTTTGATAGGCCACTGACAGCTGCAGACAGATTGGTTTTTTGCGACATGGCACATTATACGATGGTGAAGAACAATACATTCAACGGAATAAACCTTCCTGCCATTGCGCGATATAGTAAGCAAGCGGGGCTAAAAGTGATCAAACAATTTGGCTATGAGGATTACGCTTCCAGACTATCATAGCATAAAGTAGGGAGCATCGCGAATATATTGTACCGATTAACTTTAGTGTAGGTGCAATATATGATAAACAATAAAAAATCGGGGATATTAAAAGGAGCACTCATTCTAACCATTGCAGGAATGGTGACCAAATGCTTAGGATTTGTGTTTCGGATTTATTTATCCGGCAAAATAGGTGCGCAAGGGATGGGGCTTTATCAGCTTATCATCCCTTTATATATGCTAATGGGTACCGTGACTGCTTCCGGAATATCCATTGCCGTATCCAAAATGGTAGCGGAGGAAGTTGCAAAAAGGCAGGATGGCAATGCGAGAAGGGTACTTCGGGTATCCATGAGCATGACTGCCGTCCTGGGATGTGCTGTGGGAATTTTTGTTTTTTTCTTTGCCGAGTTTATCGGGGAGCAGATTTTAAGGGAGCCTCAGGCCACATTATCCATTTTATATTTGGCGCCTTGCGTTCCTTTTATGGCAGTTTGCGCTTGTCTTCATGGATACTATTTGGGTCTTGGTGAAATGGAAAAGCCGGCGCTCACTCAGGTTCTGGAGCAGTGCGCCCGAATGCTCATCATTTATTTTATCATCGGATTTTGGACTCAAAAAGGGCTTTCCTATGCCTGCGCCGCCGCAGTACTTGGCATTACAGCAGGCGAGGTAATCGCTTGCATTTATATCTATATTCTTTACCGAAGGGGTCTTCAAAAAAAGCAAAAAAGGCAAAAGCCTGCAATTTCACTTATCCATTGCGCCGGAGGCATTTTGGCAATTGCATTGCCGATTACAGCTAGCCGTACGGTCAGTGCCGCACTACATATGGCAGAGAATATCCTCATTCCTGGTCAACTACAGCGCTATGGGCTCACTCATGCACAGGCCATGAGCACCTTTGGAATGCTAAAAGGCATGGTCATACCTCTTCTGTTTTTCCCTTCTGCACTGCTTACCTCCCTTGCAGTTTCGCTGGTGCCTGCTGTGTCGCAGGCCAGTGCTACCGGAGATCGAGGGCAAATGTATCCTACCATTTCAAAGTCACTTCGCTTTGCAATTCTCACCGGATTTTTGGTGGTCTGCATTTTTTTAACCTTTTCCTATGAGCTTGGCAACGCCATCTACAAAAGTAGCGAGGTAGGACAGATGCTAAGCGCATACTCCTTTATCTGCCCATTTATTTATGTGGAATTCATTGTTGCAGGCATATTAAATGGTTTGGGAGAGCAAATGACCATTTTTAAAAACAGCTTGATTGAATCTGCAATTTCGCTTATCTTTGTCATATTTTTGATCCCAATATTTGGATTTTGGGCATACTTGCTCGGGATTTCCATTGGCGCCGTCATCAATGTCTGCCTCAATTTCCATCGCCTCTTGTGCAAGACTTGCTTGGTATTTGATTATAAAAATTGGATATTAAGGCCTGCTTTGGCAGCCGCTCTCGCTGGAGCCTGCTGTTATGCCATTGGCAGGACGGTTATCTTTCCGCATTTTTCTCTTGGGGCCGGAGTTTTCCTTGCAATGAGTATGCTATCTTTGCTCTATCTTCTTTTTCTGTGCCTACTCGGCAGCATTAAAAAGTCGGAATTCTGGTGGATTTGGGCGCGCTTTTCCAAAAGCAGGGTTCATGCAAAGAGGGAAGCAAGGTAATGTGCACAAAAACAGAAACGAATTTATAGCACAATGCCAATGGTAATCAAGGGATGCAGATGATATAATAAATATATAATTATATTTTTTTATAAGCAAGGATTTGTGGTGCATAAACATACAGAAAATAGGGGGAAAACCAATGAGACGAAAAACAATGGCAATCATCATGGCAATGCTGATTGCTTTTTCCATCGGCACATTCGGAGCAGTAGCACCGGGCGGCATTTCCATTGGCGGCACGAATGTCATGGGCGATGGCGCCGGCTTTGTGGGCTATGTATCTTTGTCCGGGGATATTGTGACCATAACCGCAACGCTGCGTGGCCCCATCTATGGGCTGAGCTGTGCCAAGTTTGGCGTGAAATATAATAAGGACAAGGTAGAGGTCATCGCCGTTGAAGAACAGCCTTTTATTCCATCGCCCAGTCCGATTTCTCCCACACCAACACCTCCCGTTATCTATCAAAACAGCGGCTTTATGACCGTATCGGCAATTGACGGATATGCATCCTACACCAATTTGCCTGCCGGCATGACAAGGAGCCTGAAATATTTAAATGCACAAATGATGAACACCTGGTGCTATGCATCGGTGGGCATGGAAAAAATATCTGAACGATACGAAAATATTGACTATAGCCCATCGGCAGGCTTAGCGTTTACCGCGGCCATGAAGTTTAGAATAAAAGCAGGATCCTTGGCGGATATTTCGTCTATCAAGAGCTATTTTACACTTTCAGGGGATGTATCTGCGCCCACACTCATGGAGGCCGGCGGCAAAAAGCTCATTGCCGTAGCGGCAAATTTTGCAGATGCCTATGTGGTTCCGGCCATTGCGCACCTTGATTATACTGCCATCGTAGCAGGAGATGCAACGCCTGCACCGGACGCGTCTATTGCAAATCCCACAAGAAAGGCGTCGCCTGCAAGCAGTGCCACCTTTATTGCCAAAGATACGATGGAGAGCGGCACCCCTGCTGGTGCGATATCTCTGCCGGGGGATGGCCCAAATGCCCTGAAGGTATATGGCACAGACAATCGCTTTTTGTATCTAAATCATATATATACAACTGCGGCCCCGCGAATTTCATATCCATTTGCATCGCCGGCCTCCGGGCCTTTCACCATAGAATTTGACTATTTGCCCGTTGCAGAGGCCACCGGTAGCATTGCACTGACCATCAGTGGGAAAGATAATAATGGCACGAGCAGTGAAAAGTGGTATGTCAATATGAGCATTAGTAAATCGGTCATCATGAATATGACTGGAAATATGGCAGGCAATAGCGGAACAGTATTTTCCTCTGCGAATTTAGATAGCGATATGTTGGCGGGTTCGCCCGTTGCCAGGTATAGGGTTTGCGTGTATGTAAAGCCGGAGGAGCAGGCTTATGATATTTATGTGGATGATATCAAGGTATCCACTGCCTCCTATGAATACCGCCACAAAGGCGTTCTGGCATCCACCGCTTCGCCGGATTATCCGCCGGTGGGAGAGGTCAAGTTTACGTCCCTAGCAATTTCAACCTCAAGCGCAGCTGCTACCTATAAGGCAGGCTTTGACAATATCATGGCATATGGTGGCGCCCCCGAGCTGAATATTTATGAGGCAACGAAGTATTATGTGTCGCCCGAAGGAAACGATTCCAATCCGGGAACCATAGACAAACCGTTTTTATCCATGGAAAGAGCCCACCGAGTGGTTCGCGCATTTAATTCAAATATGACGCAGGATATCATTGTATACGTTTCACAAGGGGATTATTATGTTGATGCAACTATGCAGTTTGGCATTGCAGATTCAGGGACAAACGGGCATAAAATTATCTATAAGAATAAGGATGCAATAGGAAGCGCACGGATAATTGGCGGCAAAAAGCTTTCAGGGTGGGAACAAATGCCGGGAAGCAATGTGTATCGGGTGAACGTCGGCACAGGCAAAGGCGTTGAAACGCTGTATGAAAATGAAAAAATAGCAAGGGTGGCAAGAACGCCAAACTATAAGCAGGAGTCTGCCTATCCCTCGCAGCTTGGTGAATACTTTATTTCCCAGTCCGGTGATGCGGAAGGCACCTATCTTCAGTATTACCCAAATCAAATAAACCCTGCAGGCTGGACCATCACGGGCAATGCCAAAATCGTATGGTGGGGCCAAAAGGGTTATCAAGACTGGGGGCTGGGTTATAAGACAATCGGTTCCATTGATTCGGATATGTCAAATAGAAAGATATACTTTTCTACGCCATATGCATATGGGGCAGGACAGGGAGACAGATATTATATAGAAGGAATTTATGAGCTGCTGGATGCACCGGGCGAGCTATTTTATGATGCAGCGGATGGCATGCTTTATTATTGGCCGATGGACGGCAACCCCAACAGTAGCGAGATTATTCTCCCTGAAGTGAACGACATCATCAAAGTAGCGGGGGATGCGGTTGGCGTGCAGGCGCATGATATTTCGTTTGAAGGATTGTATTTTTACGGAACCAAGAAGGTGAACAGTTCATCTAGCGGTGCAGGCATTGTACTTACCCATACAAATCATATCAATATTACAAACTGTCATTTTAAGAACTTGGGTGGTTTTGGCGTTAAAATAGCAGATGACAATGAATACAACAAGGTAACCGGCTGCTGGGTAGAACACTGCGGAGCGGGAGGCATTTGGATTTCCAATGGGTTAAACCGCACCCTATATCCGGATAATAAGAGCCAATACCACGAGGTATCAAATTGCAAGATCCACGATCTGACCGAGCTAAACTGTGAAGCAACCTTCAATGGTGGCGTTGTGCTTTGGGATACGAAAGACTGTGTGGTTAAAAACTGCGAAATATATAATGCGGCAAGGTATGCCATCTCTTTAAGAGGCCATTACTCCACGCAAAACAACCCGACTCCCGATAATCTGAAGCATTATGCAGTGGGCAATCGATATGAATATATCAAAATATACAATTGCGGCACCGACAGTGGAGACATGGGAGCACTGCATGCGGCGCATTGTAATAAGACAGATGAGCTCAATATCAATTATTGGAATCAAATTACAATCGACAGTATCCATGCAAATCCCTCCACGCAGGATATAAAGCCAAACGGAATATTCCTTGATCATCCCAATTCTTGCGAAAATCAGAGTTTATCCAATATTAATATCACCAATACCCAAGGTAATCCATATCGGACAAATAAAAATCCAAAGCAGACCTTAGTGAATGTCAGCTGGAACGCAGGTTTTGTAGACGCCAATATGGAATATGCAAAAATCGGGCTTACCTCGTCTTTTCCTTCTGCGTATGGCACCTCCACCACGCCGGCAATTACACCTGAGCCAACAAGCCTGCCGGGTGAAATTGTGGTAGACAACAGTAGCGTAGGGTATACCGAAACGGGCGCTGGCTGGGTACCCTCTTCTATAGGCAACACCATCAACGGCGGTGCGCGCTATAACATTTCTAAAAGTGCAACGCAAAGTGCAAAATGGACACCCGCCATTGTAAATAGCGGTTTATATGATGTCTATGTATGGAAATTCGGGACGGATGCTGCGGCAAACCCAGCTGCAAAATACACAATTAATTCTGCCGGCGGGCAGGTAGTGTATTATATCAATCAAAGGGCCAATTCCGGCTGCTGGGAAAAAATCGGAAGCTATTATTTTTTATCTGGCACTTCGGGCAATGTGACCTTGACCTGCGATGTTCCCAATTATGTACCTACCGGCGCGGTGAGAGCAGACGCAGTAAAATTTGTACCTGTTCTCCCTGCGGATGCACAGGGCTACTGGGCGCTCAATGAAGGCAGTGGCGCAGTTGCAACAGATGGGACAACAAACGCGCTTACCGGAACGCTCATCGGAAGTCCGGTTTATCAGCAAAGCAGCAGGCAGGGAGCAGGCCTCATTTTTGATGGCATTGATGATGCGGTGCAGGTAGCGGACAACGATAAAATAGAAATGGGAACAGGAGACTTCTCCATTTCCATGTGGTTTAAAAGAGAAGCAAATACCACTCCAAATCTGCGTCTGATTTCAAAAGGTGCCGAAAGCGAAACGGATATAGGCTATGCCCTGGAGGGATCGGATACCTCCATCACTGCCATGGTAAGTGACGGCACGAAGAGAAGAGCTGCAGTGGGCGCGCATAGTGGCACCGGAAAATGGAACCATGTGGTAGCACAGTATGACAGAGATGGCATGCTTTCCCTCTATGTCAACGGCAAGTGCGAAGATGCCATATATATTGGCGACTTATCCCAAGGCGGCATTATCAATAGCAAAAATCTGATGATTGGCAGAGGCGGCAGTGCCGGTGCATCATGCTGGGGAGGAGAAATTGACGAGGTGCGCGTCTATCAAAGAAAGCTCACCTTCAGAGAAATCACTTCCTTGTATACGCTTGGCAGTGCAAAGGATGTAGATGTCTTCATTGGTCAGAACATCTCCTTGTATCAAAGCAATCAAGAGCTGTCCGCCATTCCCCAGAGCGAGGGACAGGTCAAGGTTAAAACAACCTACACAAATGGTTCTTCAAAAAGCAAGCTAGCAACACTATTTGTGGTGGTAAAAAAGGATAACCGCCTGCTTAGCGTCAAGGCAGTTGAAAAAACCTTTGGGGCAGATGAAACATACACATTTGACCATACCATTGATATACCGGCATACAGCAGTGCGCCTTCGCTAAGCATCCAGTGTATGCTGTGGGACGGCGCAGAAGCGCTTATGCCAATAACAACGCCGCTCATGCTCAGCAGGTAAATGGTAGGTGTGAATGCTTTCAGGTAACAGATGATGGATAAAATGAGATAAAATATATGCTTATGTGAAATAGTCAACACAGGCGTAAATATTTTTATGGTAGGGGGAAAACCTATGAGACGAAAAATAACCGCAATCATGATGGCAATGCTGCTTGCGTTTCCCATCGGCACATTCGGAGCAGTAGCGCCGGGCGGAATTTCCATTGGTGGCACGAATGTCATGGGCGATGGTGCCGGCTTTGTGGGCTATGTATCGGTGTCCGGAGATATTGTAACCATTACCGCAACGCTACGTGGCCCGATCTATGGGCTGAGCTGTGCCAAGTTTGGCGTGAAATACAACAAGGACAAGGTGGAAGTGGTAGCAGCTTCAGCACAGCCTATATTCCCCACACCCAGTCCGATATCTCCCACACCAACACCTCCCGTCACCTATCAAAACAGTGGATTTATGTCCTCTTCAAGTGTGGACTTCTATGCTAGCTACACCAATATTCCAGGTGGCATGATGCGGCATTTGAAATATTTAAATGCTCAAATGATGACTACGTGGTGTTATGCAGCGGTGGGGATAGAAAAAATATCTGATCGTTATGAAAATGTGAGTTACAGTCCAGCAGCAGGCTCAGCGTTTTCTGCTACCATGAAATTCAGAATCAAGGCGGGAGTAGCTTCTGACCTCCCATCACTGAAGAGCTATTTTACACTTTCAGGGGATGTATCTGCGCCAACGCTGATTGAAGCCGGCGGCAAAAAGCTCATTGCCGTAGCGGCAAATTTTGCAGATGCCTATGTGGTTCCGGCCATTGCGCACCTTGATTATACTGCCATCGTAGCAGGAGATGCAACGCCTGCACCGGACGCGTCTATTGCAAATCCCACAAGAAAGGCGTCGCCTGCAAGCAGTGCCACCTTTATTGCCAAAGATACGATGGAGAGCGGCACCCCTGCTGGTGCGATATCTCTGCCGGGGGATGGCCCAAATGCCCTGAAGGTATATGGCACAGACAATCGCTTTTTGTATCTAAATCATATATATACAACTGCGGCCCCGCGAATTTCATATCCATTTGCATCGCCGGCCTCCGGGCCTTTCACCATAGAATTTGACTATTTGCCCGTTGCAGAGGCCACCGGTAGCATTGCACTGACCATCAGTGGGAAAGATAATAATGGCACGAGCAGTGAAAAGTGGTATGTCAATATGAGCATTAGTAAATCGGTCATCATGAATATGACTGGAAATATGGCAGGCAATAGCGGAACAGTATTTTCCTCTGCGAATTTAGATAGCGATATGTTGGCGGGTTCGCCCGTTGCCAGGTATAGGGTTTGCGTGTATGTAAAGCCGGAGGAGCAGGCTTATGATATTTATGTGGATGATATCAAGGTATCCACTGCCTCCTATGAATACCGCCACAAAGGCGTTCTGGCATCCACCGCTTCGCCGGATTATCCGCCGGTGGGAGAGGTCAAGTTTACGTCCCTAGCAATTTCAACCTCAAGCGCAGCTGCTACCTATAAGGCAGGCTTTGACAATATCATGGCATATGGTGGCGCCCCCGAGCTGAATATTTATGAGGCAACGAAGTATTATGTGTCGCCCGAAGGAAACGATTCCAATCCGGGAACCATAGACAAACCGTTTTTATCCATGGAAAGAGCCCGCCGAGTGGTCAGTACCATGAATTCAAATATGACCCAGGACATTACAGTTTATCTCGCACAGGGGGATTATTTTATTCAGTCCGCCATGCAATTTGATACAATGGATTCGGGCACAAACGGGCACAAAATTATCTATAAGAATAAGGATGCCTTAGGCAGTGCACGCCTCATCGGCGGGCAAAACCTTTCGGGCTTCTCGCAGGTGGATGGATCGCATATTTATAAGGTGAATGTCGGCACAGGCCTTACGATTAGCAATCTTTATGAAAATGAAAAAGTGGCACGGGTTGCAAGGCATCCCAATGTGCGAAAGGACAAAGACTATCCTGGTTACCTCGGCGATTATTTGCTTTCTGAGTCCGGTGATGCTACCGGTGGAACATTCATAAAGTATTTTGAAAACACAATAAGTCCTGCAAGCTGGACGCTGACGGGTGCGGCAAGAATTGTATGGTGGTTATATGGAGGATATCCCGACTGGGGGCAGAATGTCCGGCAAATTTCTTCGATCGATCCCGCTACCAGAACAATTAATTTTTCATCGCCCGATTCCGTGGGTCTTACAAAGGATAAAGATAGGTTCTACATCGAAAATGTATACGAGCTGATGGATGCACCGGGTGAGTTTTTCTATGATTCCGCCACCGGATGGCTGTACTATTATCCGATGGATGGCAATCCTGCGGGCAGCACCATACTTCTTCCAAAAACAAGGGACATTATCAAGGTAACCGGCTCTGCCGTTGGAACGCAAGCCCATGATATTGTATTTGAAGGCTTGTACCTCTACGGCACCATGATGGATACGGGAAGCAGCATAACCGGCGCGGGCATCATACTGAATCACACGAACAATATTGACATTACCAATTGCCATTTCAAAAATATGGGCGGCCATGCCATTAAAATGGCAGACGATAATGAGCACAACACGGTAACCGGCTGCTGGATTGAGCATACGGGATTGGGCGGCATTTGGATATACAATAATCTCAACAGAGAAAGCTACCCCAATAACAAGAGCAGCTACCACCTTGTGAGCAATAACAAAATCCACGATATCAATGACCTATATACCAATGCCGTAGCGAACGGCGGCGTAACCATTTGGGACACCAATCACTGCGAGGTGTCCTACTGTGAAATCTTCAACTCGGCACGGTATGCCATATCACTTCGTGGGCATTACTCCACGCAAAATAATCCCACGCCGGACAATATGAAGCACTATGCGGTGGACAATACCTTTCAGTATATCAAAATATACAACTGCGGAACAGACAGCGGCGACATGGGCGCCCTGCATGCGGCGCACTGCAACAAGACCGGCGAGGCAAACATCAACTATTGGAACCAAATTACCATTGATAATGTAACGGCAAACCCAAATATGCAGGACATTAAGCCAAACGGTATCTTTCTTGACCATCCACACTCCTGCGAAAATCAGAATTTATCCAATATTAAGATTACAAACACGCAGGGAGTTCCCTACAGAACCAACGTCAATCCGGTGCAAACGCTGACCAATGTAAGCTGGGAAGCCGGTTTTAATGATAGCAATATGCAACTGAGTAGCATTGGGCTAAAGAGCGATTTTCCATCAAGCTACGGCACATCCATAACAGCTACGCCGGCGCCCGAATCCACTACACTTCCCGGTGAAATCGTGGTGGACAACAGTAGCGCAGGCTACACGGAAACAGGAACGAGATGGGTGCCCTCTACCATTGGAAACACCATCAACGCCGGTGCGCGCTACAACAACTCGAAAAGTGCAAATGAAAGCGCAAAATGGACGCCAAACATTCCTAGCGCTGGTTTTTATGATGTATATGTATGGAAATTTGACTCGCATAGTCAGGCAAATCCCGCAGCGAAGTATAAAGTTTTGGATGCAGGAGGGCAGACGCTATACAGTGTCAATCAGACAAGAATAAGTGGACGGTGGGAAAAATTAGGGAGACATTACTTTCTTGCCGGTACCACAGGCAATGTGACTTTGTCATGCGATGTTCCGGGGTATGTAACAGCAGGAGATGTGCGTGCGGATGCCGTTAAATTTGTGCCTGTATTGTCGGCAGATGCATCGGGCTATTGGGCAATGAATAGTGGAAGTGGCACGACGCAAGATGGGACACTCAATGCCCTCCATGCAAATCTTACGGGCAGTCCGGTTTACGATCAAGGCGGAAAGCAAGGAGCGGCGCTGGTGCTAGATGGCATTAATGATGCGGCCCAGGTAGCGGATAATGATCGACTGGAAATAGGAGGGGGAGATTATAGTATTTCCTTATGGTTTAAGCGCGATGCCAATGCCAATGCGAATTTACGGCTTATATCGAAAGGCGCCGAAAGCGATACGGACATTGGATATGCCATAGAAGGCTCCGATACCACCATTACGGCCATGCTCAGCAACGGCACGCAAAGGCGAACGGTTTTTGGAAATCATGGAGGCATCGGAAAATGGAACCATGTGGTGGTCAATTTTGACAGAGAAGGAGCGCTTTCGTTATATGTCAATGGGGTATGCAAGGATTCCGTGTATATAGGCGACCTTGCCCAAAGCAGTATTATAAACGCAAAGCAGCTATGTATCGGCAGTGGCAATGCAGTCAACTATTGGGATGGGGAAGTGGACGAGGTGCGCATTTATCAAAGGAAGCTTACCTATCGCGAGATTTCTTCGCTATATATGCTAGACGATGCGAGAAGCTTGAATATTTTAAGAGCGGAGCATGCCGGACTGTACCTAGGCAATCAAAGGCTTTTGACCATTCCCCAAAGTGGCGGTCAGTATCATGTGATGGCAAGGTATTCGAA
>CAZQDP010000032.1:0-24774 GCA_964592375.1 uncultured Eubacteriales bacterium
GCAATCCAATCCCCCATTTGCCGCTGATGCACGATTTTGATATGGTGCTCGGCAAAGGCCTTTTCCACGATTTCCATTTTGTTATGTATAATGCCGGAGGCAATCAATACGCCGTTTTCCTTCAAAAATCCACCTACAGTGCCTGCAAGGCCGGCAATGGCGTCTGCAATGATATTGGCCACCACAATGTCATACCGACCTGAAACACAATCTGTTAGGTTTCCGGCTATCACGCGTATACGCTCACCTAGTGCATTGTGTTCTATGTTTTGCTTCGCAACCTTTACTGCTACAGGATCTATATCGACCGCCGTGACGGCAGAAGCGCCCAATTTGGCACAGCCGATGGAAAGAATGCCACTGCCTGTACCGATATCCAGTACCGTGCAATCCGGTGTCACGCAATCCTCCAATAGTTCAAGACACATGAAGGTGGTTTCGTGCGTACCTGTACCAAATGCCATGCCGGGGTCCAGCGCAATGACAATATCCCTTTGAGCAGTCTCTTCTTCCCACAAGGGCATAATCACCATATTTTTTCCAACGAGCACCGGCTTATAATACTGCTTCCAATTGTTTTCCCAGTCCTCTTCTTTCACCTTGGTAACTTCAATGAAAGGTTCGCCCGTTTCCACATACTCACGGGCTCTTGCTATGCCCTCCCATATTTCACCAAGGATGGCATCCATTTGGGTGTCCGGTGGGTAATACGCCTTAATAACGGCTTTCCCCTCATATTTTTTACGCAAATCGTCATCCAAAACATCCCACAAAGCGGTGCTTCTACTATGGTCTGCTAAGAGTGTTTCGTCTTCAATGGACACGCCCTTGACCCCTGTTTCCTGCAAAAGACCGCAAATGGCCTCGCAGGCCTGCGGGTCTACCGTAATACTCACCTCAGACCAGCTCATACGTCATCCCCTTTAAAAACCTTTTTGAGGTTTGCAAAAAAGCTACCATGCTTCTGGTAGTTTTTATCCGTTGTCGTGCCTGCAAACTGCCTAAGCAGATCCTTTTGCTTTTCATTGAGATGGCGTGGGACCTCCACCACCACCGTCACAATTTGATCTCCCCTAGCACCACCCCGAAGGTGCGGTATTCCTTTTCCACGAAGCCTAAAATCCGTTTGATGCTGCGTGCCCTCTGGTATGCTGAATTTCACATTACCATCCAGCGTTGGTACCTGCAATTCCGTACCAAGTGCTGCCTGTACTAAGGTGATTGGCATTTCTAAATGGACAGTATTGCCTCTTCTTATGAATAACGGATGGGGCCGCACATTGATATTGACGTATACATCACCACGCGGGCCTCCTCTTTGGCCTTCATCCCCTTCTCCTCGGACAGAAATCGCCTGATTGTCATCTATCCCTGCTGGCACTTTAATTTTAATTGTTTTCTTCTTGCGCACCATTCCTTTTCCGGAACAACCCGCGCAAGGTTCTTTAATAATAGTCCCCTTTCCGCCGCATGCGACGCAAGGACTGGTATTCACAAACTGACCAAAGGGTGTACGCTGTGCTGTTTTGACCTGACCGGTTCCCCCGCACGCACCGCATTTTTGAGGCTGGGTTCCTGCCTTGGCACCACTGCCTGCACAGGTTTCGCACTTTTCCACGCGGCCAAATTCAATTTCCTTTTCAACACCAAAAGCAGACTCTTCAAAACTAATATTTAAATTAACCTCAATATCCCTGCCCTTTTGAGGACCGTTTCTTTTGGTATTGGTGGAAAAACCACCGCCAAAAAAGCTACTAAATATGTCGCCGATATCATCAAAATCCATGCCAAAGCCGCCTGCGCCGCCCGTCTGTGGCCCGCCTGCATGACCAAACCTATCATAATTCGACCGTTTGCCGGCATCACTGAGCACCTCATAGGCTTCCCCTACCTCTTTAAACTTCGCTTCTGCAGTTTTATCACCCGGATTGACATCCGGGTGATATTGCTTTGCAAACTTACGATATGCTTTTTTTATGTCGGCATCCGAGGCATCTTTACTGAGGCCAAGCACTTCATAATAATCTTGCTTCATTATTTATTTTCCTCATCATCCACAACTTTATAGTCTGCATCATATGCGCCGCTTTGGTCTGCACCGCCTGCCTGCGCTCCCCCTTCGCCCGGTTGCGGTGGCTGCTGCTGTTGATAGAGCTTGGAGGAAACCTCATAAAATTTATTTGTTAGGGTTTCTGTCGCTTTTTTGATGGCTTCGGTATCGGTGCCGGATAGTGCCTTTTTCACATTTTCAATCTCAGCGGTAATGGCACTCTTATCTGCTTCATCAATTTTGCCTTCCATATCTTTCAATGCTTTTTCGCTCTGGTACACCATAGAATCGGCACTGTTGCGCACTTCAATTTCTTCTTTGCGCTGTTTGTCTTCTTCCGCATGGGCAGCCGCTTCTTTAACCGCTTTTTCAATATCCTCATCAGATAAATTGGAACTTGCCGTAATTTCAATTTTCTGCTCGTTGCCTGTACCCAAATCCTTTGCAGATACTTTCACAATACCATTTGCATCAATATCAAAAGTAACCTCAATCTGCGGCACGCCTCTGGGAGCCGGTGCAATGCCGGTTAAGCTAAATCTTCCTAATGTCTTGTTATACTGTGCCATTTCACGCTCGCCCTGCAGAACATGAATTTCCACACTGGTCTGCCCGTCTGCGGCAGTTGAAAATACCTGGCTCTTTTTCGTGGGGATGGTGGTATTGCGCTCAATGAGCTTGGTGCATACACCGCCCAAGGTTTCAATGCCAAGCGAAAGGGGAGTTACATCCAGCAAAAGCAGATCCTTTACTTCTCCGCCCAAAACGCCCGCTTGAATGGCTGCGCCAACGGCAACACATTCATCCGGATTAATTCCCTTGTATGGATCCTTGCCAGTAATCTTTTTGACCGCATCCGCCACTGCCGGAATACGAGTAGAACCACCAACCAATAGGACTTTATCGATTTGAGAAGCATTCAGTCCTGCATCGGCCATCGCCTGTGTTACCGGCCCTATGGTTTTTTCCACCAAGTCAGCGGTAAGCTCGTCAAATTTTGCTCTGGTCAGATTAATATCAAAATGCTTGGGGCCCGATGTATCTGCTGTAATGAAAGGCAAATTGATATTGGTGGAAGCCACGCCCGAAAGCTCAATTTTTGCCTTTTCTGCCGCTTCTTTGAGCCTTTGCAGTGCCATTTTATCTTGGCGAAGATCAATACCGCTTTCTTTTTTAAATTCATCAGCAATAAAATCAATGATTTTTTGGTCAAAATCATCACCACCCAAACGATTGTTGCCGTTTGTGGCAAGCACTTCGAATACGCCATCACCAATTTCTAAAATAGATACATCAAATGTACCGCCGCCAAGGTCATACACCATAATCTTTTGCTCATGCCCTTTGTCCATGCCGTATGCAAGTGCCGCAGCCGTAGGCTCATTGATAATTCTGAGCACCTCAAGTCCGGCTATTTTGCCGGCATCCTTCGTTGCATGGCGCTGTGAATCGCTGAAATAAGCTGGTACGGTAATGACCGCCTGGGTAACTGTTTCTCCAAGATAGGCCTCGGCATCCGCTTTGAGCTTCTGCAAAATCATAGCTGAGATTTCCTGGGCTGTATACTGCTTATCGTCAATGCTTACTTTTTTATCCAGACCCATATCTCTTTTGATAGAAATAATGGTTTTGTCCGGATTGGTGATGGCCTGTCTTTTTGCTACCTGACCCACCAGTCTTTCACCTGTTTTTGTAAAAGCAACCACCGAAGGAGTGGTCCTTGCGCCTTCCGCATTTGCGATAACGATAGGCTCTCCGCCTTCCATCACCGCTACGCAAGAATTTGTTGTTCCTAAATCAATTCCTATAATTTTTCCCATAATTACACCCTCCATATTAATTGCGGCGTATTTTCAGTAATACGCACCACTTTATTTTTTATCCTAAAATTCCATTGTTTTTCAATTAATTGGCCACCTTGACCATGCTGTGGCGTATGACTCTGCCTCTGAGCGTATACCCTTTGGCGAATTCCTCCACCACGGTATTGGTATCAATACATTCATCCTCAATATGCATTACTGCATTGTGCAGTTGCGGGTCGAATTCGCAGCCCTTCGCTTCAATTTCTGCAACGCCGCATTTGGTAAGTACCTCTAGCAGTTGCCGTAGTACCATTTCTACGCCTTTTTTGTAAGCAGCTCCATCAATTTCATCCGCCTTTGCCGCACGTTCCAAATTATCCAGTACCGGAATAAAAAGAGCGACCGTATCTGCAACGGAATCATTATATACCTGCTCCTTTTCCTTCTGCGAGCGCTTCCTGTAATTGTCATACTCCGCAGCCATTCTCTGATACTTATCAAGAAGATCATCGTACTGCTTGGTTTTTTCCTGCAAAGCATCACCCTGCTCATTTTTTTCTTCCATTACTTGCTCCGCGCAACTTTCGTTTTCCACTTGCACCTCTTGTGCTTCATTCTTCTTTGCTTTTGCTTTATCCTTACTCATAATCGCCTCCTGCAATCCTTTTGATTTCTCTGTCGCACTCTGCGGCCAAAAACTCCAGTGTAGATACCACTTTGGCATAATCCATTCTTGTCGGACCAATCACACCAAAGCTACCCGTACTGCTACCCACCTTATAATTACACATGACAATGCTGCAATGATGCATATTCAGATGTGGATTTTCACTTCCAATCATCACCGTTACACTGCTTGAGCCTTGTGTAATTAAGTTTTTTATATTGGATTTATTTTCAATAAAACTCATCATATCGCGCGCGCGCGCAATATCTGCATATTCTGGAAACCGAAGTAAGTTGCCCGCACCCTCCACCATCATGCTATGCGAGTCCATTTCGCTGATAACCTCCGCGGTGAACTCCATGATTTCATTAATCAGATCCGTATAATTGCGGTACAATTTCTTGATTTCATTGATCACCGCCAAAGTGATCTCCTCCATGGAAAGCCCTGCCAAACGTGCATTGAGCACAGCAGACATTTCCCTGGCGGTTTCAGGGTCAATGACCATCCCTGTCATAATTAAGCGACTTTTGATAATTCCATCATTAATAACAAGCACCACCAAAAGACGCCGTTCATCCACCGGCATAACCTGAAAAGAATAGATGCTTGTGCCCCTTAGCTCCGGCATCATCGCAATGGCAGTATACCTCGTTAGCTGTGATAAGATTTCGGAAGCCTTGGCGATTAACCGCTCCAATTCCTGCTGTTTTTTGTACATCGCCGTTTTCATGGTTTCCATTTCCACACGGGTTAGCTTGTAGCGGTTCATGAGGCTGTCAACAAACAGCCGATACCCTAAGTCGGAAGGGACTCTGCCGGCTGAGGTATGCGGATGCTGTAAAAACCCCATTTCCTCCAAATCCGCCATTTCATTTCGAATGGTGGCAGAGCTTAAATCCTGCATATGCTTTTTTGCAATTGTTCGTGATCCTACAGGTTCGGCGGTCTCTATATAATCGCTGATTATCGCCTGCAGAATTCTCTTTTTCCTATCATCAAGCTGCATAATACGAAACCTCCTGTTTCCAAAAGCCTTTGTTTCCGTTTCACGCTTGTTAGCACTCTGCACCATTGAGTGCTAATAATACCATACCACTATTTTCTTTTTTTGTCAAGCGCTTTATTCATTTTTTACGAATATTTTCATCAATTTTCGCTTCGCCTAAAAAATAGCAATCATATTTGTGATTGCCACTTGCATAAAATGTAAAACAAAACCATCATTAGCAAGTTATATAAATTGCTGTTCGTTGAACTGACAAAACTATGATTTTTGAACGAAAATATTAATACCTCTTGATTATTCAACTATATTGGACTATAATATGTATCGAGAGGCAACCATATGGAGTGTGTTAAAGATGGTCAATGTACAATTAGACTATATTCCAAAAGGGAAAAAGAGAGATGGCACCGTCATCTCCCCCAGGCATCTTACCATTCACAGTACCGGAAATCCGACAAGCACCGCAAGAAATGAGCGCAATTACCTTACCAATCCCACAAATACCACGTATACTGGCTGGCACATTTGCGTGGACGAGCTGGAGGCCATCATGGCCATTCCGCTCAATGAACGAGCATGGCATGCAGGCGATG
This sequence comes from uncultured Eubacteriales bacterium, assembly GCA_964592375.1. Lineage (GTDB taxonomy): Bacteria > Bacillota > Clostridia > RUG12999 > RUG12999 > CAZQDP01. The sequence continues at coordinate 6,125 of CAZQDP010000032.1, forward strand.
GTGCAAACGGCAACGGCAACAACAAAAGCATCGGCCTTGAAATATGTGAGAGCGGGGATCGGGAGCGCACCTTGCAAAACGCAGCATATGTTGCGGCATATGTGCTGAATTTATTGGGACTGGGTATGGATGCCTTGCGGCAGCATTTTGATTGGTCTGGCAAAAACTGTCCACGTATTTTGCGTGATACGGGTCGTTGGGAGGAGTTTGTGCAGATGGTAGAAAAAGAGAACCAAAACATGACTCCCAAATCGAAGGATGAAACGGTATCAAGCCTCATTCGCAATGGGATTACCACCCTGGAAAACAGAGAATACTGGGAACTGGTGCTCAGTGGAGATGAAATACCACGACCCGAGTATATCCGCGCACTACTGGACAGATATAGTCAAAAGCTAAGCGAAAAATCCCTCCATGGCTAAGTGCATCTTTTTTCGTCAATGAATAGAGGTGTTCTGACCAAAGGGCGGCCTCATCAGCCGCCCTTTGGTCAGATGCGCTTTGCATGGGCTATGCGCTTATTTTTTTTGAAATTTCGCCACTTACCGTGCTAATGGGGCATATGGCGCACCATGTTCTGGGTTTATACACCACACCAATGGCAATACCAAGCACCGTCATAGACAGCATCATGGCATAAAGTTTATATGCCAAATGCAGTATCCACTCACTCACGGGAATAGATAATAGCTGTGCCATGTTTGGCAGTGGAACTATCATAAACAAGCTTACGCTATGTTGCCCCGGTGCTTTTCCCGTGGCAACCATCACAGTTGAAAGCGCGATAGTTGTGAGACTGATTAGGAAATACACAAGCATTGCCCATTTGCCCCATCCCCCTGCAAAAAACTTAGCCGGCCTTAGCCCTTGCACCGGGCAAACCGCATGAAACATATGTGCTCTGGGACAGTATTTTTGGCACCATGTTTTTTGTTTATCTCGGAAAAGCAGGATAAAAGGAACAACCATGCATACAAAACCCAAATATGCAAAAAGAATATTCACAAACCCTAAAACAAAAAATGCTACTGTAAATAAGTAAAGATATTTTCTGTAACCTTTTTTCAAACGACAACCATTCCTTCCTCTTTTATGCAAACGTGCCACAACCCCTTGTTGTAAATATCGCAGCTTGTTTGCTTTTTTAGACCAATTAAAAACCATATTATATGATATGCAACGGCTTCCAAATTGTCTGTAACTTTATCACATAAAAATCAGGAATAGCTGAAAAAACAAAAGGGCTACCTGAAGAATTCAAGACAGCCCAAGCATATTTACTTTGTGCTCTTGCACCTACCGCTTTCACGATTAAATCCCAATAAACTTCCTCAGTTTTTCGGTATCACATATTTCAAATTTACCCCTCTGGCTTTTAATCAGACCATTTTTTTCAAAATACTTCAGCATACGACTAACCACTTCTCTGGCACTACCGATTTCTCTTGCAATTTCATCGTGGGTCGCATAAATAATCCTGCTGTTTCTAGAAAGGATATATCTTCCCACTCGCACATCCATGCTCCGAAAAGCCACTTGGTCTAAAATCCACATTACATCTGCCATTCGGCCCGTCATACTCTCTAATACAAACTTTTGAATAATGGGATACTTTGCATGCAACTGCGTAAAAATCTCTTGATTTTGCACTGCGATGGTGCTTTGCACCTGTGCCTCAACGATGGCCTGCATGGGCATGGTTCCCAAAACGCAAGAAAAAGACAATACACAAATATCTCCCTCATGCAGACGATACAATGTGATTTCTCGCCCCTCATCCGATAATATGTATACTCGCACGCTACCTGATAGAACCAGTAGTATCCCCTTGCAGGATTCGGAACTAAATAGCGTTGTGTTTTCCTCATATTTAGAAATGATCGTATGGTCTAAAAATAAATCTTTGTCCTGCTCAGATAACAAATCTAAGAACGGAAATGCTCGGATGATTTTTTCCCTATGTGCATTTTGCATTTCATTAGCCAAAAAGCCACCACCCTTCATCATGAATCATCCATTATTTTATTATATATCACTTTAATAAATTGCGCAAGATATAAATACGCTGCGAGTGACATTTTTATGCAAAAAGCGGCACTGGGTCTACCAAAGGGCCCAGCGCCGCCAATTCTTTTACAATGAGAAAGCCTTTTGCACTTTTAGCAAGTCTCCAGTTTGCTATCCTGCTGTTTGAGCAAGATAAACTCTGAAAAATCATTAAAAACCCAACTCTTCCTCTTGTTGGCTACTCATTTTATACCAATTTTTGTGTTTCCTTTGCAATCATCAGCTCTTCATTGGTGGGTATAACCAATACGCGCACAGTTGCCGAATCCGTGCTGATATCCGCCTCTTTGCCCTTTACCTTGTTCTTTTCCTCGTCAATTACAATGCCCATAAACTCCATATTTTCAACACACATTTTGCGAATGCTTGCGGTATTTTCTCCAATGCCGGCGGTAAATACAATGGCATCGACGCCGCCCATCGCAGCAGCATAGGACGAAATGTAGTTTTTCACGCTATAGGTAAACATATTTAGCGCCAGCTTCGCATGAGGATTTCCGTTGCTTGCCGCTTCTTGCACATCACGAAAATCACTGCTCACACCGGATACACCCAGCACGCCGGAACGTTTGTTCATCAGATCGGTAACCTCATCAATGGATAGGTTTTCTTTTTCCATCAGAAACGGTACAATCTGCGGATCCACATCGCCACAGCGAGTACCCATAACAACACCAGCAAGCGGGGTAAATCCCATACTGGTATCCAAGGACTTGCCATATTTTACAGCAGTTATACTGGAACCATTGCCCAAATGTGCAGTGACAATTTTAAGCTCCTCTAAAGGCTTTCCAAGCATGGCAGCCGCACGGCGAGCCACATACTGATGAGAAGTACCATGAAAACCGTATTTTCTGATTTTATACTTTTCGTATAATTCATATGGCAGTGCATACATATATGCATAATCCGGTACGCTTTGGTGAAATGCCGTATCAAAAACAGCCACTTGCGGTACATTCTGCATTACTTTTTCACATGCTTCAATCCCTGTTAAATTAGCCGGATTATGGAGAGGTGCTAAATCAAAGCACTGCCTAATGGCATCTTTGACCTGTTCATCCACCACCACAGAGCCTTTGAAAAATTCGCCGCCGTGTACAACCCGGTGCCCAATGGCGGAAATTTCCTCTAATGATGTAAGAATGCCGTATTCCTTATTCGTCATAGCGCCCAGCATAAGCTTAATGGCATCGGCATGATTTTCCATTGTTTTTTCAATTGCGACGCTGCTCTTCCCCATGGAAGAATGCTTAATCACAGAGCCTTCATTTCCTATTCTTTCGCAAAGTCCTTTTGCCAGAACAACATCTTCCTCTACATTAATCAGCTGATATTTAAGAGAGGAACTGCCGGCATTGATTACCAGAACGTTCATGAACTTACCTCCTATTGATCCTGATTTTGAGCTTGTACACAAGTAATGGCAATGACGCCTACAATGTCCTCTGCTTTGCAGCCACGAGACAAATCGTTAATTGGCTTTGCAATGCCTTGCGTAATGGGTCCGTATGCTTCTGCCTTTGCCAGTCTTTCCGTCAGTTTATATCCAATATTGCCTGCATTGAGGTCTGGGAACACAAGTACATTTGCTTTCCCTGCCACTGCCGAGCCCGGTGCTTTTGATTTTCCAACGGACTGGCAAATGGCCGCATCAAGCTGCATTTCGCCATCGATATTCAAATCCGGACGTTTTTCCTTGGCAAGTCTTGTCGCCTCGACCACTTTATCCACAAGCGGGTTTTTCGCACTGCCGTATGTAGAATACGACAACATGGCAACATTTGGCTCTGCGCCAATGATATCCTTAAAGGTTTTCGCAGAGGAAATAGCGATTTCTGAAAGCTGATCCGCATCCGGATTTTCATTCAGTCCGCTATCTGCATATACAAATATGCCGTTATGTCCAAATTCGCAGTTGGGTACGCACATGATAAAAAATGCAGATACCAGCTTTGTGCCCGGTGCGGTTTTGAGCACCTGCAATGCAGAACGCATGACATTGGATGTGGAATTAATTGCTCCTGCAACCATTCCATCTGCCACGCCTTTTTTTACCAGCATGCAACCAAAATATAGGGTGTTCTCCATGGTCTTTTTTGCAGCGTCCATTTCCACGCCTTTTGCTTTTCTCATTTCATAAAATGTATCAGCATAATCCCCAAGTCTTTCATCCGTTATGGGATTTATAATAGTGGCCTTGGAAATATCCAAGCCTGCTGCCATTTCTTTGATTTTCGCTTCATCTCCCAGAAGGATGATATTTGCAATTCCTTCTTTAAGAGCAATAGATGCCGCTGTGATATTGCGTATTTCTTCGCCTTCGGCCAAAACAATGGTCTTTATATCCGATTTGGCACGCGCTTTGATTTGATCAATAAATGCGCTCATCGTATCGTTCACCTCCAAATGTTTTTTACGTATATATTATACAACAAAATAAAATTGTATACAATATGAAATTACATTTTTTTTTGCATTTTGAAAAAATTTGTGTTATTATATACATAAAATAAGAATTATGCAAAGAATATTTGTTTACTTTATGTTATAAACAAACATCATTATGATTGTTATGAACATTTTTTTGCGAGAAAGGGGTGCAAAATGAAAGTCACGGCCATGATAGCCGAATACAATCCGTTTCATAACGGCCATTTATATCACGCAACCAAGGCACGAGAGTGCACCGGTGCCGAAGCGGTCATTTGCGTATTGAGCGGTCCCTTTGTGCAGAGGGGCGATATTGCAATAGCCGATAAATGGGCAAGGGCAAAATGTGCACTCGCCTGCGGCTGTGATTTGGTAGTGGAACTTCCTTTTTGCTTCTGCGCCCAAAGCAGTGAATATTTTGCATGCGGATCCATTTTGCTTATTGCTGCAATGAAGGTGGCCTCTTCTGTTTTTTTCGGTAGTGAGGATGGGGATATCTCTTCCTTAGAGCATGCAGCTGCTATCCTTCTGCAGGAACGAAAGGATGGCGGCAGTGCCATTCGGCAGCATATGGACGAGGGCATGAGCTACCCTGCGGCTCGCCAAAGGGCACTTGGACTTGAGGTACTAAAAGGTGCTAATAACATTTTAGGGACGGAATATATCAAAGCGATCAAGCAATATGCACCTCATCTTGAGCCCATTACCATCAAGCGAGAGGGGAATGCATATAATAGCACAAAAACCACCGGTGGATTTATCAGTGCCACTGCCGCAAGGCAACTAATTTTTAGCCATGGCATGCAGGCGGTGGCAGAGCATATTCCCCCTGCCGTCTTGGATGTGCTCATGCAGGAATGCACCCTTGGCAAGGCACCTGTTTCCTTAAAGCCTTTAGACAATTATCTGCTTGGCCTCATTCGCCAAAGAGGGCCGGAATATGTGCAGAAATTAGCCTATGTAAGTGAGGGGCTGGAAAATCGAATATGTAAAGCTGCCTCCTTGTGTAGCGACCTTCCTTCCATGATAGCTCAGGTGAAAACACGTCGATATACATATACTCGCCTTGCACGAATATTCATCAGTGCGGCTATGGGCTTTACAGCACAGGACTTGGCTCTTTTTGCAACAAGAGGGCCGGCATATTTGCGAGTGCTGGGCGCCAATGCCACCGGGCGGAAACTGCTCCGTAGTATTACTTCTGTAGCAGATTTGCCGGTCATTACAAAAACAGCTGCGTTTTTGCCGAAGGACGATTACACTTCCAAAATGCTGGCTCTTGATTTTTTGGCACAAGATATGTATGCCCTGTGCTACCCAAGTGCATCCCAAAGAGGCGGCAAAAAAGATTTGACAACCAGTCCCATCATGGTGTAGAATATATTGAAATGATTTAAAATATGAGGAGTGTACAAAATGAAATGTATTCTTTTAGCAGCCGGTTATGCTACCAGACTTTACCCTCTGACGGAAAATAAACCCAAGGCACTTTTAGATGTTGCCGGAAAGCTCATGATTGACAGAATAATGGAGAAAATATTAGAAATTTCTGCTGTTGATGAAGTCATTGTTGTTACAAACGAAAGGTTTTATGAGCAGTTTAGCAACTGGGCAGGTACCTATGCTTGCCCCGTGCCCATCAAGGTGTTAAATGACCATACCACTTCTAACGATAACCGTTTGGGCGCCATTGCAGATATTACGTTTGTGATGGATAGCTGTCATATTACCGATGAAATCTTCGTGCTTGCCAGTGATAATTTATTCGATTTTAATTTATCGGATATGTACAATATGTATCAAAAAAAGCAGGGTGACTGCGTATGCGCCCGTGAGGTTGCGGATATGGATACACTCAGAAGAGTGGGTGTGGCAGAGATTGACTCTGTGGGTAGGGTTCTTTCTTTTGTAGAAAAGCCTGCCGAGCCGAAAAGCAATCTTGCGGTCATCGCGGCATATATGTACCGCAAAGAAACCCTTGCAAAAATAAGGCAATACATAGCGGAGGGCAATAATCCCGATGCACCGGGCAATCTCATTCCATGGCTCATTACCAAAACAGATGTCTATGCCTATACCTTTCAAGGTGTTTGGTTTGATGTGGGTACCCATGAGAGCTATCAAGAGGTAATTGAATTATACAAAGAGCGGGAAAGCGTATGATAGCTGCCATGCATAACGCGGGTAGTTTATGCAAGCGGCAAAGCGGAAAGGACGATAAAAAATGCAAAGCATCATAAAGGATATTGCGCTTGCAGATGCGGGCATTGTAAAAATTGAGTGGGCACGAAAAAATATGCCCATTTTGGCTCACATTGAGAAGGATTTTATTCAAAATCGTGTTTTTAAAGGGCAAACCATTTTGGTTTGCGTACACATAGAAGCCAAAACTGCACGTCTTGTATGCCTATTGCGAGATAGTGGTGCTCATGTTGTGGTTTGTGGCTGTAATCCCCTATCCACGCAGGATGATGTAGCAGCAGGGCTTGCCATCCAAGATGGCATTACTGTATATGCTCACTATGGAGCCAGCGAAGAGGAGTATTTTGCGTATATTCACAAGGCGCTGGATATGAAACCTTCTATCATTATTGACGATGGGGGCGATGTGGTACACACTGTTCATACCAAGCGTCCTGAGCTTACCAGCAGTATATACGGCGGTTGCGAGGAAACCACCACAGGCGTTGTTCGCTTAAAAGCAATGGCAAAGGAAGGCGCATTATCCTTCCCCATGATTTCGGTCAACGATGCTTATTGCAAGTATTTGTTTGATAATCGTTACGGCACGGGTCAGTCTGTTTGGGATGGCATTAACCGCACCACCAATTTGATTGTCTGCGGTAAAAATGTGGTCATTGCCGGATATGGCTGGTGTGGAAAGGGCTGTGCAATGCGTGCCAAAGGGCTTGGCGCACATGTGATTGTGTGCGAGGTGAATCCCATCAAGTCTATCGAGGCTATTATGGATGGATTTACGGTCATGCCAATGGATGAGGCCTGCGCTTTGGGTGATATTTTTGTCACGTTAACCGGCTGTCGCGATGTGATCGTGGGACGGCATTTTGCCAAAATGAAGGATGGCGCCATTCTTGCCAATGCCGGGCATTTTGACGTAGAAATCTGCATTCCTCATCTTGAGCAGATGGCGGAGAAAATCAGTGAAGTACGCACCAATATTACCGCATATACTTTTTATGACGGGAAGAATATCAATCTGCTTGCGAAGGGTCGCCTCGTTAACCTTGCCGCGGGCGATGGTCACCCGGCTGAAATCATGGATATGAGCTTTGCCGTGCAAGCACTGTGTGCAAAGTATATGCTAGATGCGCATATGAGCCTTGAAAATAAAGTCTATGATGTACCTGCTTCTATTGATCAATATGTAGCAACAATCAAACTTTCTTCCATGCAAATTCAAATTGATGCGCTCACTTTGGAGCAGCAAGCCTATATCAGCAGTTGGGATCATTGAGAAAGCAAATAAAAGGAAAGTTGTGTGTTGAAAATGAAACGAATCCAATTATTATTTGTCCTCTTCTTTTTTGCAATTCAAGCCTTTAGCATTTTTCCCATTTCCCAGCCGCTCACTGTGTGTGCAGAATTGCCCGGTATTGTATATCGGGATGATTTTGAACGTTTTGTACCGGGGGATGTGCAGGCTCCTTGGTCGAATGTATCAACGGATAAAACCATCTGCAAGGCTACCATCGCAGATGACCCTGTCGTCGGCGGCACTCGTGGCAAGGTGCTTAGAATTGAAAATCTGCCCTCCACGGTTACGCCTGCTCCCAATTTATATGCCGTGGTAAAGCTTGCAACAGGCACTTTTGCAGACCAAAGTGGTGTTTTTATTACAGAATATGATTCTTATGTGGAAAATAGCAAGGATGTGGCTTTCCAGTTATACAGCCGTGAGGTTGATTGGCCTTATGCCGCAGGGATCATGTATAATGCAATCGGTCAGTTTTCTCCGATCGTATCGGTAGGCACTCCCTTTCCTACTCCCTTACCCGTGGATATTAATCGTTCCACCAATATTGGTTCTTGGCATAAGGTGATTATTGAAACGGATGTCCCAAATCAGCGTTATCGTTATTCGCTTAATTATGGCAGAAAAAGCGACTGGATTGGGTTTAGACCGGATACAACCGCCCCCATCTATTTGCACCAGAACATTTGCTCTGTTTCATTTGCAACAGGCAATAACACGCAACCGGGAACAGTATATGTGGATAATCTATTGATTTACAATCCTGCAGTTTACACCTATGCGACACCTTCTATGGAAAGCCCTGCAAAAACCTTTTATCATGAGGATTTTCAGAATGGGGATACCTCACGGTGGATTAACAACATTACTTGCACCCAAGAAGCGGAAAACTTTTTCTTGCGGTATACCAAAGCAAGTCAGTCTTCAGCACTTTCCTACATATCCTTATTTGATGCATCGCGGCCATCTTATTACAATGCTTCCAAGGTACAATTTACCTCGGATTTTCGCATATCAGCCGATACGGCTTCCGATGCCGGCGTAGCACTTACCCTTACCAAGCATACCTCACCTGCTACGGACGGTATTTCCATTGGGATCACACCAAACGGTCTGCAGTACTCACAAAGCAGTGCATATCATGCAATTGCAGATACTGCCATTACAAAGGATGTATGGCACAGACTCAAAATAATTTACAACATCTATTTGTCTCAGTACGATATTTATTTAGATGGTGTTTTGAAAAAACCGTTGATGGATGGATGAGCGCACCTTTTGTAGGCGATGTGACCCAATTTAAAATTGATAATTTAACTTCTGCCGCCGGAGGCTCGCGAACCGTTGATTTTGATAATATGGGACTGCTGGATTTAAGCTATGGCGCCGTTCCACGCTACGGGCCATCCGTTACACCTGCTCCTTTTGGCAAAAACACCGCCACCGATACCGTCTACAATGCCACCGTAGTTCCCCAGGCAGAAGTAAACGCATCGGCTCCATCTATTACCCTCCGGTGGAGGAAAAATATTGCTGCAACCACTTATACTGTCACCAGAAAGCTACCGAGTGAAAGCACCTATGGTTATACGGTTGCCACCAATGTCTCTTCCGATGTGAATTATTGCGTGGATACCAATGTTACTCCCGGCGTGATATATGATTATAAGATTGCGCGCAATTCCGCAATAGGCTATATTTCTGCAGGCATCAATATAAGCCATCCTCAAAGCAAAGGCAAGGTTATTCTCTTGATTGATAATTCCATCAAGGACAAAATATCCGATGAACTGCAAACACTGCGTGCCGACCTGATAGGAGAAGGGTGGACGGTGATAGACTCCTTCGCAAACAGAACGGACGCTCCCGAGTCAATTCGCAGCAATATCAAGGCCATCTATAATGCAGACACTGCAAATGTAAACACGTTGTTTATTATTGGACGTGTGCCTATTAAATACTATGGTTATCTATCACCCGACGGGCACGAGCGGCGTGCATTTGCTTGCGATCAGTTTTATGGAGATATGACGGAGAGCAACGTTTGGCTCAGTGATGCCCAGTGTCAGACAAATTCCACCTATGTCATTCCCGGCAATATTCAATTACAAGTCGGTCGTGTTGACTTCTTTAATATGCCCTCTTTTTCCGCTGAGGATGGAAAAAACATGGGTGAAGTCGCTCTTTTAAAACGCTATTTTAAAAAGGACCATTATTTCAGAACGGGCAAGATCAATGTTGCAAGAAAGTCATTTTTGGACGACAGACTGTTTTCCTACTCCCTTGCAACCAATAATTTTGCGCAAATCACTGGCGGCATCTATTCCATGGACTACAACAAAGCCGTTACTGCTCCTACAAATCCTACCGGTTCTGTGTTTAAATGGTACGCTGAGGCTAATCACTACCTTTGGGGATTAAAGCTTGGATATGGTTCGGATTTGAGCTGTGGAACCTTGGATGCTACTACCTCCGATTATACGACCTATCAAGACAAAAATATCATGTTTATGGGGATGTACGGTAGCTATTTCGGAGATTGGCATAAAAAAGATAATTTAATGCGTGCAACGCTAACAGGTAAAAATGGCGGTCTCGGTGTGATGTGGATTAATACAGACACCAACCTTCGCCCACTGGGCCTCGGCAAAACCATCGGTTCTTCCATACTGGAATGGCAAAACACCTATAAGACCATTCAATCTCAGCTGATGGGCGACCCTACTTTAACCATGTATCCGTCCAAGACTGTTTCAAATGTAAAAGCTGTAAAGAATGCCAGCGATATATATACTGTCATGTGGGATGCTGTGCCTGGATCGGCAGGTTATTATGTTTATATGGCTAATGACAGCAGCTCTGCGTTTACACTGCGCACACCTACCCCCGTTGTATCCACCATCTTTGTGGATACCGCTACCGCCCCCGCGACCGCCATTTACATGGTGCGGCCATACAAAATAGAGACCACTCCCAGCGGCACTTTTTATAATTTGGCGACGGGCACCATGTCAAGCCGCCCGGATATTGCAGATTTTTCAATAGATAATTTGCGCTTTACGGATGAAAACGGACTCACCCTACTCACGGCCAAAAACGCCGCCTCCATTACAGCGCATGCGATGCTTTCAAATAACTTTCCTGTGGATAAAAGCTGTTCATTCGTGATGGCACTGTACCAGGGAACACCTGCAAATTATAAACTTGTGCAAACCGATATTGTTACCACAAGCGTTAAATCCCTTGAAGAGCAAAAGCTCAAAGCCACTGTGCAGGTTCCTGCAACCGGCAACTATTTTATCAAGTTGTTTGTATGGGATGATACGCTAAAGGCGCCCTTGGCGCAAAAGATTGTATTCCCCACCACTTAAATATTACGCTTCCTGTAAGCACAAAAAATGCAGCCGCTTTTGCGGCTGCATTTTTTATCTGCCAATAAAATAACTGTATCACTCTTAAATATTGTCTGTAACCGCTTTTCCCATCACGGTTGTACTCACTGCCGGCTTAGAGGCGTCCTCGCGTATATCCGCCGTTCGCAAGCCCATATCCAGCGCCCTGAAAACTGCATTTTCAATCGTTTTGCATTCTTCATGCAGACCAAAGGAATACTCAAACATCATGGCGACCGATAAGATTGTGGCAAGCGGATTGGCTATATTTTTGCCCGCAATATCCGGTGCCGAACCGTGAATGGGTTCATACATACCGGGGCCGCTATCTCCAAGGCTCGCGGAGGGCAGCATCCCAATAGAGCCCGTGAGCATAGAGGCTTCATCCGATAAAATATCCCCAAAGATATTGGAGGTCACAATCACATCAAACTGCTTAGGATTTCGGATAAGCTGCATTGCCGCATTGTCCACATACATATAACTGACATCAAGCTCGGTATAGGGCGCTAACACCTGCGCCGCCACCTCACGCCATAGGCGAGAGCTTTCCAGTACATTGGCCTTATCCACCACAGTAAGCTTTTTGCCTCTGGCCATGGCCGCCTTGGCACCTTGCTTCACAATCCGCTCAATTTCACTGCGGCTATATTCCTCTGTGTCATACGCCGACATATTGTCGCTGCTGCGGCCGCTCTTGCCAAAATAAATGCCGCCCGTCAGCTCACGAATAATCATCATATCAAGGCCTTGCGCCACAATTTCCGCTTTTAGCGGACAAGCATATTGCAGCTGGGGAAATAGCGTAGCCGGTCTTAAATTTGCATATAACCCGAGCGCACCTCGAAGACCGAGCAGTGCCTGCTCCGGCCTTATGCCGGGGATGTTTTCCCATTTCGGGCCTCCCACAGCACCCAACAATATCGCATCCGAATTTTTTGCCCCTTCTATCGTCTCCTTCGGTAAAGGCTCGCCAAACATATCAATGGCAACGCCGCCGGCAAAAAGCTCAGAATACCGGATATCATGTCCAAACTTAGCGGCAACGCGATCAAGCACAAGGCGTGCCTGCCCGGTGACCTCTGGGCCTATTCCATCGCCGGGAATGAGTGCAATATGAAGCAACATATTAAAAACTCCTATTCATTATGATTTTTTTCTTATTATAAATCCTAGCCGCCTGATAAGTCAAGTCTTTTTCCTGCAGGATTGCTCAATCATTTTTACTGAAATCTGCTTTACTTGAAAAGCATAAAAGATTAATTATTTAAGAGAAACTGTGTAGGAATTGTATCTGCAAGCACTTTGTTCAGGTATGCAAGAGAGAATTTGCTGTCCATTTTTCTGCACGCATTTTTTTCGGATAGCTCTTTTGTGTACTGCGCAAGCGGATATATGGCAACCTTTTTCATACCAGTTTCATAATGCGTAACTATGGGAACCAGCGAGGCGGATGTGATTTTCACGCCGGATTGCCCCGGCTCTTTTACCATGCTAATCTTCGCCATGCCCCCGAGTAGATTGGCGGCCTGTACCTGTGCGGAAATGAAATTCCCAAGGGAATAGTATACGAGTGTGGTATTGCCTCCACTGCCGGTTAAATACTCCACCGGCTGCAGCACATGGGGATGATGTCCCAAAATAATATCTGCTCCGGCACTTGACATGCTTTGTGCCAGCTGCCTTTGCGCAGCGGTTGGAATGGTGGTGTTTTCATTTCCCCAGTGGATAGCGATAACCACCACATCCGCATTCCCCCTAGCCTCGGTAATTTGCCTTATCATCAGTTCGCTGTCAATATAGGGAATAAATAAACCGCTAGAAGCCGGCAGGGATATGCCATTTGTGCCATAAGTATATGCCAAAAACGCAAATTTCAGTCCATTCTTTTCCACATAGCGAATGGTGAGGGCATCCTCTTTATTTCTATATGCACCAATTAAAGTGATTTGCGGCTTCTCGCTCCAAAACGCAATAGCACCCTCAAGACCTTTTGCGCCCTTGTCTAGCATATGGTTATTGGCATGGGATACAATATCAAACCCTAATTCTGCCATATCATTACCCAGCTCTACCGGGGAATTAAAGGAAGGGTAGGACGAAGGCTTATAGGAGGTACCCGCTATTATGGTTTCTTGATTGATAAATGCAATATCCGCCGCCGCAATATCCGCCTTCACATTGAGGTAGGCAGGCTTAAAATCATAACCCTTGCCGCCGGCTCTTTCGGCGGCCTCTTTGTAGATGGGCTCATGGATTAAGTTGTCCCCCACCGCCAGCATGTCCACTTGCAAAGAGACCATTTGTGTATCCGCCGCCTTTTTTCCACCTGACATTTCAGCAGAGGCCGGCACCGTCTGCTCCTTATTTTTGGAGCAGCCTGCAAAAATGAAGACAGCGATGAGTAAAAATAAAATGTTCTTTTTCATATTATCCTCCGCATTTTAATCTTGCAAGTATTATAGCATAATGCGACAGTTTTTTCAAGTAGCGAAAATCCCCCTAACCATATTGATATGGCAGGAGGATTGATCAATAAAAAGCTTGATACAACGAATGTATTCCACCTTTCGTATTTGACAGCATCACCTACGAAGTGTTCATACATTTTTAGCAAAATTCCCTTGATTTTTCTGGGCGGTATGATATACTGAGAGAAATTAAGCATTTATAGAGATGCCCTAATAGAATCGAACAGTTAAAATATTTTGAGGAGTGCTTGAAATGATATGCAAAGAACAGTTTATTGCTCAAATGGTATCTATCGTCAAAGATATATTACCACAAGTCCCCTACAGCTTTGCAATTAGCGGTTCAAATGGCAAAAAAATCAGTGATAGCTACTCGGATTTTGATTTTAGACTTTATATAGACGCAGAAATGGAACCTACGACACTGAATTCATATAATAAAGTTTTTATGGAAAAAGCCAAACCCTTTTATGAAGAATCCGGTTATATTATAGATGGCATATGGCCACGCCTTACGAGTTTTATTGATCATGAGCTTGATAAGTGGCTTACCGGCAGTGGTGAGGTGATACCCTACGTTTGGACTATTTGGGGTTATCATATTTTAACGGATATTTACAACCAAATTATTTTAGATGACCCCTATGCCATCGCACAGAATTGGAAAAACAGATTAACTCCTTATCCTTCCATTATAAAGGAGAAAATGATAAATTCCCATATGCAATTCTTGCAATATTGGTGCACAGATTATCATTTTAAAAATAAAATCAACCGTGGTGATGTTGTATTTATTGCAAGTCTTCATGCAAAGCTTATTCATCATATTCTGCAAATTGTCTATGCACTCAATTCCACATACTATCCGGGTGATGGTGGGAATTTAAAATTGGCTGAAAATTTCAAAGTCAAACCATATGACTTTGAAAATAGAGTAAGTGCTATTTTGTTCCCCACTTCAGCTGATTATCAAAAGGTGTATGAGTCGGTAAAAAGCTTGATAGAAGAAGTGATACGACTGATATGAACTTTTTTCAAGCAAAGCCATTCATGTACAAAATGCAAAAGAACACTTTATCACTCACAGGTTACCAAAACACTATCGGTAAACGTCATCCCATTGAATGAAGCATACGCTGTAATCGTAGTCGTGCCTAGTGATTTTCGCAAGATACAACCATCACTGTCTACAGTTGCAACAAGCGGATTACTACTGACATAGCTAATCTGCAACATCCCCGTTTCAATGGGGTTGCCTGATACGGCTTTTGCACGCAATATCAAATTGGCAGATGCTCCCGGTGGTAACTGTACGGCACTTGGCAATACTTCCATTTCCTTTAGTGGGTCAAAAGAAAATTCATATTGAGAGTACAGTCTCAAATTATTCCAGTAAGCTACAACACCTGTGCCGGGGCCATTTGTTGAAAGCACAATATTGTTTATCCCATCTACCGGACTACGCATATCAACATCCGTCAGCACCCATACATTATCAATATATACATTGGCCTTATCTGTATCTGTATTCAATGAGATTTTAAAATGATACCACTTGCCCGGAGTATATGCAGAAATGGTGTTGATTGTACTACCAATTACATACTCAAATTCCCCTTTTTCGGATGCCAAAAGGCTAATGGCCGGCACCGACCCATTATATAAATAAAACATATTGGATGCTTTTTGTGTTTCGTTCATATAATCAAATTCCACACACATAGCCCCTGAAATTTTTGTAATTACCTTGGATAAAGACACCGTTCCTACATTGTCATTGTCAATTATCTTCAGGCTTTTATCCGTGCTGCTCGGTACTGCTACAACGCCTATGCTTCCATAGGTTTCGCCGGATTTAGTCCAACCAATAGGAACACTACCTACTGCAATCAAATCAAAGTTTTCTTTGGTATATTCGGTTATGGATGGAGAAGGCGATGGTGATGCCATTGCAGCATTGCCATATGCAATACTCACATGATCCATGGTTCCGGTAACAAGTCCGTTTCCCGTTGTTGTGCTTGCAAAAATTCCCCAAAGTGATCCAGTCATCGCAAAGGTGCGATTTCCAAGCGATCCACCCCAATTGATTCCATCTTCGGATTGGTAAGCAGTATAGGTGTTCCCGGTTTTTTGTATTTTAATATATTTAGGCAGTGATACGCTGGAAAAAGTTGTGCTAGCTGCCGAAGTATTGTCATTTTCCCTCCACGTAAGTTTGAGTCCGCTGCCTTGCACAAAAGATAGCGAAATAAACTCTCCGTTGGAGTATGGATACTCCCGAATCATAAGGCCTGCTTGGGAACCGGTTGCACCCCCCGTGAGAGAAACCAATCTTGTGCTGATGGAAAAGTCTTGATTGGCATCGATGTTTGTTTGTTTATACACATAGGAAAATTGGTCTGTTTTCGCCCCGTCAAGGGTAATGGAAGTATTGAGTCCTGCTCCTTTTGAGAGAATTTTAAATTCTCCATTGCTGTACTGCGCGCTTCCTTCGGCAGAAGGACTGCCAATATTCATACCGGACCAACTCGCCGGAATTTGGAAGTTGCATGCGGTTACATCTGTATCCGGCACAAGCTTTATTATTCCCCAAAGAGGCAGTGAATGGATTTTTATCACACCCTTTCCACTCTCGCCGGGTAAAATTTCAAGCTCGCTGGGATTATCCCCCGGCTTATACAAATATGCCTTACTATTTTCCCCTTGAAATAGGTTCGCACAATCTACCGTGAGCGTAATATTTTCTGCATCAGTAGCGTTTTGATTGATGATGTGAATAATTTTTGGTGCATGGGGCGCATATGGCTTTGCGCGTAGCACAGGATAAACATTCTGCGCACCGCTCACCTTGCAAAGACTTTGTGTGTTTTGCCATGCTGCATCAGCCATCTCCGGCGTGATTAACTTTGCGCGGCTTCTATATATTAAATTTCGGTCCTCTTCGCTTAATAAATCACGGGAATGATGTTCGATAATATACTCCACTCCCTGCAAATCAGCAGGATTTAAAACGATGTTAGGTCTTGTTCCTTCAGAATTATAGTTCACAACCAAATGCTTAAATGGAATTCCGGCACGAATAAGCATCATACTTAACTCTCTTAACCGTATATTATCTGCAGAAGGTGTAGATGCACTTCCCTTTATTTCATCCCATTTGATGAGAATAGCCACCTTTGCCGGAATTTCATACCCATCGAATAATTCCGGATACTGCCTGATGAAATGATAATTTAGTCCAAAATCCGAAACACGTCCGAAGTATCGGTTTGTCTCCGGATAAATCCATGTATGCCAAGGAACATATTGGTGCATTCCCATGGCATATGCAATGGGTAGGGTTTGATTAATCAATTTGGGGTCCTTCGAAGAAGGGGAAACAACTTGCGGCAAGTGAATTGCCCTTGTAAAAGTGCTTCCCGTCACAAGGTTTTCCATGTTCATGCTGGTAATCGGGGTTTCGCCTGTTCCCCTATGGAATGCATCAATCCCCCAATTAAACGAAATGTTCGCAAAATCCTCTAAAACGCGATAGTTGTTCAAAGAATAGGTAATTTTTTTTGTTGTATAGGTGGCAAGATAGTTTCTCATTTCAATATGCGCATTTCTTGTGCTGATCATTTGAAAATCACCAAAATGCTTATGCAAAGCAGAAAGCGTCTTTTTGGAAGTATAATCCTCATTGGAATGAATGCCATATTTGGTTGTTAAATAGGTTTTATAGTGAAATGTAGAAATATCGTCTACACCAAAACTTGCTAATTGAGTCGTGGTGTACTTATTCATTAAATATTGTTTAAACTTTGCCATACAAAAGCTACAAAAGCAGCCATCACATACGCTATATGCAGATTCATTGGCCGCCCAATCATCAAACTGCAACGAGTCCGCTCCATTGTCAATGTACAATCGTGCATGTTCCTTCAGTGTAATGATGGCGTCCGGATTGTTCACACAGCATTGATATGGATTATTCCAAGTTACCATCCAGGGTAACCGGCATTTTGTTCCGTCAAACTTTTCGGCCCTTCCCTTGGTGAACGTTGTTCCGTTTGGCACGTCATATAAAGTAGGTGACAGCGTGCCTTCAAATTTCGTACCTAAATTAATCAGTTTTTTGATTTGGTCAGCATTTTGAATATACGACCAAGTCGTATGGGTCGCCATAAACCGTTTGGTGACATCATAAGAACTCAAATTCCCCATAACATAGTCTCGGCTTATGGTTCCGTCCGTTCCAGGTGTGGGAGATGGCGCCGGCGCTACCTCATTTAAATACCACCTTTGGCTAAGAAGCACTGCTGAATGCGGTATATTGGATAAGAACCCCGACTGGGGAAATATCATGGGCTCACATAAAGGCAAATAATTATCCCCTTCTCTCCAAATCATCACCTTTACAAAACAATTCGTCGTTTGCGTTGGCATCACCATGGAAGCCTGCAAAGGAAGATTTCCGCCGGAGGAAATTTGTATTTTCGATATGGCAGTCTTCATAAGCTTCATATTCTTGTCCATCAGTGCAAGCACAAGGGTGGTAGTTTGTTTGTCAAGGCTATTATTGTAAACTGTAATTTTTGCAGAAATATTTTCATTCCCAGAAAGCTCCGTCAATGGATTGCCGATGCCATCGCATAATGATAATTCTCCAAGCGTCGTATTCACATTCGCCTTTGCAAAGCCGAAAGAAAAAAGTAAACCAAGTATAAAAACAATCATGACCGAAAGTAAATATTTTTTATTCAATAAGCATAATTTCAAGAGCATATCTTTATATTCTCCATTCAATCT
>CAZQDP010000033.1:0-13914 GCA_964592375.1 uncultured Eubacteriales bacterium
TACTCATTCGTTAGAGGCGTAACTTAAGTGGATAGCATGCAATGTGGTTAATTGCCGCAAATCTTCTCAATTGCACGAATACAGTCACTTTTTATCATGTTCTCGCCAATGATATTGATATAGAGCTTCGGTGCATTTTGGATGGGTTTAATTTGGGCTTGACCATCAGTGAACTGGTATTCCACAATGCCATCCGGCGTAGGAATAAACCCTTTGGCACGAATGATTTTGCCCAAGGCGCCGCTGGTAAAGAGCAGGGATAGTTTCTTGATTTGCCCGGGCGTTAGCTGCCGGTCCATATCTACTCCTATGGCTTTGATGTTTTCATGGCCCGAGGTTTTTTCGGCAATCTGGCTAAGGTTTGGGGTGAAATCCTGCGCGTCACCCAAAAAAATATGGTCGAAGTCCTCCTTATCAAGTTCCAAAAAGTCCTTTAAAATCAGTTGTGCATTGGGATTGCGTTCCCGCAGGCGCTCCTCAATTGAACTGATTTGCTCCGCCGAAATGTCCTTGGATTTGCTCAGTAGCATTGTTCTGCTTTGCCTTACCTGCATGTCAAAAAACAAGCCATATCGCTTCACATCTTTGAGGTAGTGCTTGGCATCAATGATGGTAATCACAGCGCCGATTTGGCATACTTTTGCAATCTGTTCATTCTCTAGCAGTCTGTAAAACTCACTAAGGGTAAACAGACCTGTAGGTTCAATGATAATGCGATCAGGCTGCTGCTGTGCGATGGAAAGCAGTGCATTTTCAAAAGCACCCTTCATGGTACAGCACAAGCAACCATTGGTAATTTCAAACACACTCGCACCTACGGAGGAAAGGGAGGTGCCGTCAATATTTTCAGGCCCAAATTCATTTTCAATAATGACAATTTTTTCAGCAGGGTCCTTGAATTTCTGAATATACCGCTTGATAAAGGTGGTTTTTCCACTGCCCAAAAATCCTGTAATAATATCTGTTTTGATCATAAATAATCCCCTTTTATCCGTTATTGTACTCGCAAAGAATCTGTCCACCTGTGCGTGGCCTTGGCGGACAGATCAATGATTACGCTTCTATTTTGAACTTATAAATCATACTTAGCAGGCACGAATTTTTCCGAAGCATTGTTGTCGACCATATCCCTAATGAATTGCTCCTCGCTATCGGCTACGGTGCTTAGTTGGTCTTCCATGATATCTAGATAGCTTTCCTCTCTGTCTGTAAGAAGGAGCTTATCCTCTGCAAATGCAGTGCGAAGTGCAGCGATCGTTGCATAGGCAGCTGTTTTTGTGCGCTCATATGGCGTTGTTGCTTTGATGATTTCTTTAGAGAGTGATATAACAACCTCTGGGCTGAGCACATAGGCTTGAGGGTCTAAGCGACTGTCCGACTCTGCAAGATAATCACGCAGTTTTTCTGCATCACCATGGGCAGCGGCTACATTCATTAGTCTGCAATCATAGGCAAGCTGCTCCATAGAAATCGTTGGTGCCATGCCGCCTAGCAACTTAATATTTTGCACGGATTCATTACTCCAAAGGTCGGCTACGCATGCAGCAATATTGCCAACAGGGCTAAGATGTGCGCAAGCACTGGATTTGCCCTCCAGAGAAAGTGGAATTCCGGTAATCGCTTTTACATAGACACCCTCATAGCCGCAATCTTTATGCGGCCCTACAGCACCTGCCTCCACAGCGGCAAGACTTCTTACTGCAGTCATCACGCGCACAACGGCAGAGAACACTTTGGGAATAAACCCTCTATCCGCAAGCACCATGGCGGTATTGGCAAAACCGCATGCGGTATCCCCTGATGAGATGGTGCCGGTATCGCTCGCAATTTGGGTGATACGAGACCACAGCTTTGACATATCCCGACAGCCAAGTACACCAAGCGCAAACAAGGATTTATCAAGCTCGCAAAACATGAGTGCATCATCATGAATATCTTTGCCTCCAATGGATTCAATTGCCAGAAAATCCGCACCTTCTTTTGCACAGCCTTCAAAAGTTTCTATCACCCTATCCCAGTGGCTGCCATGCCACATATGAGGTGAATTTTTGTCCTCGCGAATATCAACAGGAGTGATACGCAGGGCACTTTTCAGTCCATGACGTGCTTCATAATCCCACATAATCTCTCGGACGACCTTGGTAATTTCAATGCCCCATTTCGGATTGTATGTTGTGGCAGGCAAAAGCTCAATTTCTGCAACAAAAGCAGGGACAAAAAGCTCCACCGCACGCTTGCAGGCATCATCAATAATTTGCCTATACTGGCTAAGCACCTCAGGCATGGATTCCTCTGTAATGAGCATGGTGGGGAGCGTAAAGTTCAGCTCTGGATAAATCTGCCCTCCGCCTATAACAATGCCATTTTTGGTGGTCACAGGTTTTTTTGAAGTGCCATATACAAATCCCTTTGTACTCTCATACGCTAAAGTATTAAATGTTTTCATCATCAATCTTCCTTTCCATTATTCTATATTTAATCTACAAAATCCTTCATTATTTTTGATCACAGATAGATAAAGCGACATCTGCACAAGAAGCAGCATCCGGCGTATAATAATCTGCTCCGATAGATTCGCAAAATGCCTGGGTAATGGGAGCGCCTCCGATCATGATGACGACCTTATCCTTAAGGCCCCTTCGCTCAGCCGCTGCTACAATGTTTTTCATCTCACCCATGGTGGTGGTAAGCAGAGCAGAGGCGGCAATGATATCTGCATTTTTTTCAATGGCGGCATCAATAAACTTTTCTGCATCCACATCTGTGCCAATATCGATAACCTCAAGTCCTTTACCTTCTAACATCATTTTGACCAAATTTTTTCCAATGTCATGCAGGTCACCTTTCACGGTTCCCAGAATGACTGTACCCTTGGGCTTAATTCCGGCACTCACAAGATGAGGCTTTAGCACTTCAATACCTTTGTTCATGGCTCTTGCAGCAATTAATACTTCAGGAACAAAAACCTCATTTCTCTTAAACTTTCCGCCGATAATGTTCATGCCACAGAGCAGACCATCTTCTAAAATTTCTTTTGGTGTAATATTACTGCATAGTGCCTGCTCCACTGCCTGGACGGTTTGCTTTGCATTTCCCTTTTGAATAAGTTCGCTTATTTGTGATAAGATATCCATAACACATCCACTCCTTTTATTTTTTTTCTCTTCCGGTGTCTTCAGTATAATCCAAAGTGAGCGCAATAATATTGTAGAATATATCGAAAAGTATAAAAATATTGCAATCCTTACTAAAACCATAGGATATATAAACTATACATTCAGATGAAATATAACAAAAAACTCAAAACAGCTATTGAATGACTACCTGAAATGGGTTATAATAGGTCATATAATAATAGCATATTATATTGGGATATTGAGGAGGATATAATGAAAAGAGAAGCAGTGGTTTTATGTTTGTGTTTATGCCTTGTGGCAACTTGTGGATGTGGTCTTATAAAAAAAGGCCGGAGCAGCACAGCTTTGCCGACTGCTACCATCGCGGCATCTCCTGCGATATCGCCATGGAGCACGCCAATCGCACAAATGCCAAAAGATGATGTGAGAGTGCAGACAGATAGCGGAACATATGAGGGACTTGCGGATAACAATTTTTTTGAGGTGAAAATCATTGGCAAGCCGGAAGAGAACGCATCCCAGGTTTTTATGATTACCGATAAGATTAGGGCAAAGTTTGAAAATTTGGCGCTGAAAAAGGATGAACAGGTGCTCATTTCATATACGAAAAATCAATTTGGTCAGCTTGTTGTGGAGGAAATCGCGCGAATAAAAAAATAGATAGAAGAAAAATGCTGCAGAAGGTATACGATGCCTTTTGTAGCATGATTATTTTTATAATGACAGACACTCATTGGGATTTTTTATTTACAAGGTATTTTTCATGCAAAAGGAATTTGTCACCTCTTCATTGGGCAAACTATGGTGGAAAAGAATAAACTTCACCTGCGTCTGCTTCCTATGCGGCATTTGGTTAGTGCTTCAAAATCAGCGCAGCGTATATTCTTTCGTTGCATTGTATTTTGCGAAGTGATGAAAAAAGGAGATAAGCTACTTGAAGGTAAGTCAAAAAATCGTTGGAATTATTATTTTGGTTTCCTTTGTTCTCATCTATCTGGGTAATACCGTGATTGGCACTTTTTTTAATGTGTATTTAACCAATCAGGAAAACAATCAGCTACAAACATATATCAATAATTTAACTTCCTTTGTACAAGCAGAACAGACCAAATATCAAAGCATCGCTAAGGATTGGTCTTATTTTGACGACACTTATGAATATATTCTTTCCAAAGATACGCAATATGAGATGGACAATTTAAATCAGGAAAACATGGAAGCCTTGCAAATCAATTTGATTATTTTTTTAGATGAGAATAAAGAGACGGTTCAAAAAGTATATTACGATTTTAATGAAAAACGGTTTGTTCAGCTACCGGATATGCTGATGGAAAAAACAACACAATTTGCGAGGCAAAGCGAAAGCACGAATGGAATTCTGCTGCACAATCAACAATTCTATTATGTGGCTTCTTCTCCCATTACGGATTCTCGCAGAGAAAAGCCTTCAAGGGGTACGCTCATTGTGGGCAAGTTGGTGGATGAAAATGAACACATGGCAATGCAGAGACTCACCAATGGCAATCTTGCTTTTTCTTCCATATATGATTTGGCCGATGAGACGGTAGGTTCACTTTTATTACAACAAAAAAATACGATTTGGCCCTTTGTAATTGATAAAGATGAACCGGAAGGCCATCTCACGCTCAGCATACTGATGCCGAAACAAGATGACACAGAACCTATCGTCCTTCAGCTCAGTATGTATCGTGATATTTATTATACGGGGATTCAAAAGATCACTACCTTTCAGTGGCTGTATTCTGCTTTTATTGTATTGATTATTCTAAGCCTATATTTGAGTATTTATGTTTTTGTCAACAAACCCATCTATCGACTCAATAAGGCACTAGGTGGTATTGATTTTTCCCGCGAGACGCTAAGCAGAATATCGGAAAAAGGAAACGATGAATTTACCCTCATTGCCAGAACCGTTAATCACATGATGCAAAAGATAGAAAAAGAACAAAGCAATTATAAAAAAAGTGAGTTGCGATCCGAACATGCGCAGGCCATAGGTCACATTGGCAATTGGGAGCTTGACCTTAGCAGCAAAACTGTTTGGGCATCAAAAGGCGCTATGCAAATATATGGTATATTGCAAGATACAAATGAATTGCCACTGTATATGGTGCAGGAATTAGTGTTGCCTAAATACCGTGAGCAACTTGACATCGCACTCGCTCATTTGATCTTTAAACAAGACACGTATGAGGTTGAGTACAAAATCAGAAGAATGAGCGATGATCAGGAGCGGTATATTTATTCAAAAGCGGAGCTGGTAAAAAACAAGGCGGGAGAGGCTTTGACGATAACGGGCATTATTCAAGACATTACAGAGCGGAAAAAGACAGAAGAAGAAATGATATACAACAGTTATCACGACAGCTTAACGGGACTATATAATCGAAGATTTTTAGATATGGAAATTGAAAAAATCAATCAGAAGGAGAATGAACCCATCTCCATCATTGTGGGTGATGTGAATGGGCTGAAGATCATAAACGATATCTATGGACACAACATGGGCGATGAGCTCTTGATGAGATTTGCCAAAATACTCAAAAAGCATTGCCGCCCGCAAGACATTATTGCACGCTGGGGCGGAGATGAATTCATTGTTCTCTTGCCAAACACCAATGACGAACAAGCCTTGGAAATCACCAGAAAAATGAAGGAAGCCTGCACCACGCAAAATCAAGATACAATGGAAATGTCCATTTCTTTTGGGGTGGATACCAAACAGGATATCGAAACAAAAATGAATGATGTGCTCAAAAAAGCAGAAGACGCCATGTACAAAAATAAGTTGCTTGAAACCTCTAGCATGAGAGGCAGAACCATTGAGACATTACTCAATATACTCTACGAAAAATACCCGAGAGAAGAAGCCCATTCCAGAAGAGTGAGTGAAATCTGCATGAAAATTGGCAAAACGATGGGGCTATCTGAAACGGATGTCAAAAGGCTCAAAGCCTTGGGGCTCGTTCATGATATTGGGAAAATTGCCATTGATGAAAAGGTGCTCAATAAACCTGGCAAGCTAACGGATGCCGAAAGAAAGGAAATCATGCGGCATCCTGAAATTGGATATCGTATTCTAAGCTCAACCAATGAGATGACGGATCTTGCGGAATATATTCTAAGGCACCATGAACGTTTGGATGGGAAAGGATATCCCGATGGGCAAGGCGCCGAGCAAATACCTTTGATGACCCGTATTTTGAGCATAGCCGATTCATATGATGCCATGACGAGTGAAAGGCTGTACCGCGGTGCACTCACAAGGGAGGCCGCCGCCGCTGAACTACGCATTAACGCCGGCGGTCAGTTTGATGCTGGAATTGTCGAACTATTTATCAAAGAATGTTTGGGGGAAGTGTAAAGAAAGTTGCTATCGGTATGAAAGCTAATAGCAACAGTGCTTCGGGGAAAGTATGGCAAATCTTGATGGATGTGGGGAAAATACAAAATTAGGGGATAAAACAATTGACTTTACAGATGAAATGTACTAAAATAATAGTATCCGAAGAGAGGGGAGTGAGTAAATGCTAAAAGGAAGTAAGACAGAAGCAAATTTAAAGGCTGCATTTTCAGGGGAATCCATGGCAAGAAATAAGTATACTTATTTTGCAGCGCAGGCAAGAAAAGAAGGTTATGAGCAGATTGCTGCTTTTTTTGAAGAAACGGCGATGAACGAAAAAGAGCATGCTAAAATTTGGTTCAAACTCCTAGGGGACGGCGAGATTCCTTGCACTGCCGCAAACCTTGAAGCTGCCGCATTTGGCGAGCATGAAGAGTGGACGGATATGTATGTGGATTTTGCAAAGACCGCAAAAGAAGAAGGGTTTTCAAATATTGCAGGACTGTTTGAACGTGTGGCACTCATTGAAAAATCCCATGAAGAGCGTTATCGCAGACTGCTTGCCAATCTTTTGGAGGACAAGGTGTTTGCCAAAGAAGAGAAGCAGACTTGGGTCTGTGAAAACTGCGGCCAAATCATGTATGGCAATAAAGCACCGGAAAAATGCCCCGTATGTAGCTATCCTAAGGCGTATTTTTCTATCAAAGCTGATAATTATTAAACCATAAAAATGAAAAAAAGAAAGGTGGACATGTGATGAAAAAGTATGTATGTACATTATGTGGTTATGAGTATGATCCTGCTGTAGGAGATCCGGATAATGGAGTTTCGCCCGGCACTGCTTTTGAAGATATTTCGGAGGACTGGGTTTGCCCATTATGCGGTGCGTCAAAGGCCGATTTTGAGGTGCAGGAATAATTGGAAAAGGCCGTAAAAAACAAACGTGTTTTGATCATCGGTGCAGGGACTGCGGGGATTTCTGCCGCAAAGGCGGCGATGCAGTTGGGTGCCAAGGTTGTGATAGCGGGTAGTGAACCGCATTTGCCCTATTATCGGCCAAGGCTGATTGATGTACTTTTAGGGCATGTATCAATCGACTCCTTACTTATTCAAAAGCAAGCATGGTATGAGCAGCAGGAAATAGAAGTGATGCTGAGCAAAACGGCGACGCAGTTGGATATACATAATAAAGAAGTTTTCTTCAGTGATGGCAAAAAGGCCTATTATGATAAGCTCATTATTGCATGTGGGGCTATTCCTAATAGGCCTTCTTTGCCATATATGGGCAAAGTTTTTACATTGCGCAGCTTTGAGGATGCCATAGAGATTGCAAGTGCGGCGAAGGAAAAAGGACGTGCCTATATTGTGGGTGGCGGCAGCCTTGGCATTGAAACTGCTTTTTCGCTTCGCAAGCTGGGCATAGCGGTTTCTATTGCAGATAGAGGGCACTATCTTCTGGGTCGTCAGCTGGATAAAAGCGGCGGGGAGTTTTTGGCAAGGCGTCTTGCCGAAATTGGCATTACTGTACATATAGACGCGGATTATGCAAAGCCGCAGGAGGAAATGGAAGGGGCTGCTGTGATTGCGGCATGCGGCGTTTCGCCTGAGATATCGTTAGCAAAGGAGCAAGGCATTGCAACTTCGCGCGGCATGATTGTAGATAGCGGTATGGAAACTTCGCAAGCTGACATTTTTGCCTGTGGAGATGTGGCAGAGTATATGCAGAGCGTGCCGGGGCTCATGCCTGTTGCCCTTGCGCAAGGCAAAATCGCCGGTCAAAATGCAGCTGGCGAGCAGGGCATCTATACAAAGCAGGTTTTGGCACCATCACTTAAGGTAGCAGATATTCCGGTAATGAGTATCGGTAATATGACGATGGATGAGGATGCAAAGGCATTTCGACTTGAAAATGATGAGCGTTATAGCGCTATAATTATCAGTCAAGATAAAATCAAAGGAGCAGCGCTAATAGGAGATATCAGTTTAGGAACAAAAATAAAAACAGCCATAGAGCAAAATAGGGAGTTTTCGACCGTACAATCCTTTGACCATTTGGTGTCGATGCTTTCGTACGGAAAAACAACGTAGCGCCTCATGGTTAAGAAAAAAAGGATGGGATTATGTCTGCGATAAAAATTGCTGAAAATGTATATTGGGTTGGGAGCGTAGATTATGATATTCGGGAGTTTCATGGATATTTAACGCCATTTGGCACATCATATAATGCATATCTTGTGATCGATGAAAAGATTACGCTCATCGATTCCGTAAAGGCACCATTTTATGAAACAATGGTTGAAAATATCCGTGAAATTGTGCCGGTAGAAAAAATCGACTATATTATTTCAAATCATGTGGAACCGGATCATTCCGGCTCCATTGGCAAGGTAGCCGCGATAGCAAAAGATGCGATAGTGTTTACCTCGGTGAATGGGGAAAAAGGACTAAAGGCGTATTATGGAGAAGGTTGGAACCTCAAAGCGGTTAAATCAGGTGAGCGCATCTGCTCCGGCAAGTACTCCTATACCTTTTTGCATACGCCAATGGTACACTGGCCCGATAATATGGTAACATACATGCAGGAGCAGAACATTTTGTTTTCGAATGATGCCTTTGGACAGCATATTGCACGTGCTTGTATTTTTACCGATGAAATTGACCAGGAAGTTATTTTTGAGAGAGCAAAGGATTATTATGCAAATATCGTACTGCCTTTCGGGGCACCGGTTGAGCGCGTATTGCAAGAGGCAAGCAAGCTTAAGATTGATATCATTGCCCCAAGCCATGGGCTTGTATGGAGAAGAGACCTTGTCAAAATCATTGAAAAATATGCCGCATGGGCACAGAATAAAACGGATGAAGCAAAAGCAGTCATTGTTTTTGATACCATGTGGGATTCCACAAAGATGCTTGCCCAGCAGCTTTTTGAGGAACTAAAGCGCAGTGGCATTACTGCGAAGATAATGAATGTAAGGGAATATCATATTTCGCAAATCATGGCAGAGCTCATCGATGCAAAATATATCTATGTGGGCTCGCCCACACTAAACAGAAACATGATGCCTACAATTGCAGGCTTTTTATGCTATATGAAAGGGCTCGCACCCAAAAAAAGAATTGGCAGAGCATTTGGTTCATATGGCTGGAGCGGTGAGAGTATTCCTCAGATTGAAGCAGTGCTTAAAGAGTGCGGCTTTGAAATGCAGGAAAGTATCAAAGCTTGGTACAGACCATCGATAACACTTTGACGTTGCCAAAGGAGGCGTATTGTAATTATGTGTGAGAATAAGCTTGACCATCAGCTTTTAGAGCAGCTCGACAAGTATATAGAGCAGCTGCCAGATAAAAAAAGTGCACTCATTCCGTCGTTGCATTTTGCCCAGGAGATTTTCGGTTATTTGCCCATGGAGATTCAAATGCATGTGGCAAGAACGCTTGGCATTCCTTCTGCAAAGGTAAACGGAGTGGTTACCTTTTATTCTTATTTTACGGAGAAACAAAGAGGAAAGCATACCATCAATGTTTGCCTCGGGACTGCCTGCTATGTACGTGGATCGGATAAAATTATCAAAAAATTAGAGGAAAAATTAGGCGTGGGTGCAGGGCAAACCACGGCGGATGGCCTCTTTACCCTCGATTCCCTGCGCTGCGTTGGTGCTTGTGGACTGGCACCCGTTGTCATTGTGGATGGCAAGGTGTATGGACGGGTTACTCCTGAAAATGTAGATCGCATTATTGGTGAAGTTGGGGAGGAATAATGATGGCAAAAATTAAATCCTTAGAAGAACTGAAAAATTTGCGCAATCATGTCAAGGACTTAACACAGCTCAGAGACACGGAAAATAAAAGAGCCAAAGTGCTGGTATCCATGGCAACCTGCGGCATTGCAGCCGGTGCCAAGCTTACCCATATGGCGATTATGGAAGAGCTTGCGGCGCGGGGCATTACGGATGTCACCGTATCTGCTTGCGGATGCATGGGCGTTTGCTATGCAGAGCCTACCGTTGAGGTACAGATGGAAGGCATGCCGCCTATTCTCTATGGCCGTATTGGTGCGGACGAAGGGCGAGACATCGTGGCAAAGCATATTATGCAAGGCGAATTATTGCAGGATCATATTATAGAAAAACCATTCTAAAGGAGATAAGAGCATGAAGTTACGATATAGAATGCATCTACTCATTTGCGGTGGTACAGGCTGCCAGGCGTCTGATAGCGCAGGCATTATCGCAAATTTTGAAAAGCTTATCCTCCAGCACGGTTTACAGGACGAAGTGCAGGTTGTGAAAACAGGCTGTTTTGGCTTTTGCGCCAAAGGGCCCATTGTAAAGGTGCTTCCCGACAACGTGTTTTATGTTGAGGTAAAACCGGAGGATGCAGAGGAAATTGTTTTGGAGCATGTCGAAAAGGGCAGGACCGTTTCTCGTCTGCTATTTGTTGAGCCTACGAAGGACAAGCCGGTGATGGAGCATAGCAGTATGCAGTTTTACAAAAAGCAAATGCGAATTGCACTGCGAAACTGCGGTGTAATTGATCCGGAATCAATTGATGAATACATCGCAAATGACGGTTATATGGCCCTTGGTAAGGTTTTGTCGGAAATGAGCTGTGTGCAGGTTATCGATACAATGAAAAAAAGCGGTTTAAGAGGTAGAGGCGGCGGCGGATTTCCCACGGGTTTAAAGTGGGAGGCCGGCTTCGTGGTACAAAATGATGAAAAGTACATTATATGCAATGCAGATGAAGGCGACCCCGGCGCATTTATGGACAGAAGTATTCTGGAGGGTGACCCCCACAGTATTTTAGAAGCCATGGCCATTGCGGGCTATGCGGTGGGTGCAAACTACGGATATATCTATGTGAGAGCGGAATACCCCTTGGCGGTGCAACGCTTGCAAACGGCTATTGTGCAAGCAAGGGAGTATGGCCTTTTGGGGCATGATATCATGGGATGCGGCTTTGATTTTGATGTAGATATTAAGCTGGGTGCCGGTGCTTTTGTATGCGGCGAAGAAACAGCACTTATTAATTCTGCACAGAGTGAGCGAGGCGAGCCGTCCAACAAGCCGCCGTATCCGGCTGTAAGCGGACTTTGGGACAGACCGACCATCGTGAATAATGTGGAGACGCTATCTAATGTTCCGGTGATTATCAATAGGGGGCATGAATGGTTTGCCTCCATCGGCACGGAAAAAAGCAAAGGCACGAAAGTGTTTGCCTTGGCAGGGAAAATTAACAATGTGGGGCTCGTTGAGGTTCCTATGGGCACAACATTGAGAGAGATTATCTTTGAAATTGGCGGCGGCATTATGGAAGGAAGAGAATTCAAAGCAGTGCAAACCGGCGGACCCTCGGGTGGTTGCATTCCCAAGGAGCTTTTAGATACTCCGGTGGATTTTGATACCCTCAGTGCCATCGGCTCCATGATGGGCTCCGGCGGGATGATTGTAATGGACGATACGGATTGCATGGTAGATTTTGCCAAGTACTATTTGGAGTTTACCATGGAGGAATCCTGCGGAAAATGCACTCCTTGCCGAGTAGGCAACAAGCGGCTTTATGAAATGCTCACAAAGATAACGGAGTTTAGGGCAACGGAAAAGGATCTTGTAAAGTTAAAGGATTTAAGCGAAATCATCAAGGACACTGCACTGTGTGGCCTAGGACAGTCATCTCCCAATCCAGTACTCAGTACCCTTCGATATTTTTATGATGAATATTTGGCCCATGTGCGTGACAAGGTATGCCCTGTGGCTGAGGAAAAGAATAAAGAATATTTTTATATACTGGAAGATAAATGCATAGGCTGTACCGCATGCGCGAAGGTGTGTCCGGTCAGTTGTATTGTGGGTAGCGTGAAAAAGACGCATGTCATTGATCAAGAAAAATGCATCAAATGCGGCGCATGCTATCAAACCTGCAAGTTTGCTGCCATTGAAAAGAGAAAGGGGTGAGATGCATGGATGTAAAGATAAAAATAAACAATAAGGAAATCACTGTGCCGCAGGATACTACAATTTTAGAGGCGGCAAGAAGCATCAATATTAACATACCCACCCTTTGTCATTTAGATTTACACGATTTTAAAGCCGTCAATAAAGTGGCTTCCTGCCGCGTATGCATGGTGGAAATTGAAGGCAGGCGAAACCTTGCACCATCCTGTTCTACCTTTGTATCTGAGGGGATGGTCATCAAAACCAATACCCCAAGAGTAGTGAAGGCAAGGCGTACCATTGTGGAGCTTTTACTGTCCAATCATCCAAGAGACTGCTTGATTTGCGAAAAAAACCGTAAATGTGAGCTTCAAAAGCTCGCAGCCGAGCTTTATATCAGAAGGGAACTTCACTATAAGGGAGAAAGAGCACTTCACCCAAAGGATGCTTCCTCTTTGTCCATCTACCGCAATCCGGATAAGTGTATTATGTGCCGCCGGTGCGAGACGATGTGCAACAAAGTACAGACCTGCGGGATACTCTCTGCTATGGGCAGAGGCTTTGATACAGTGGTGGGGCCTGCCTTTGGCTTGCCTATGAAGGACACCATGTGTACCTACTGTGGGCAGTGTGTGGCGGTATGCCCCACAGCATCTCTCACCGAGATGAACAGTATCGCACAGGTGTGGGATGCGCTCAATGACCCCACAAAGGTTGTTGTGGTGCAAACGGCACCGGCAGTGCGCGTTGCACTTGGGGAAGAGTTTGACATGCCATTAGGCACCATTGTCACCGGGAAAATGGTATCAGCCCTTCGGGCACTCGGGTTTGTCAATGTATTTGATACGGATTTTGCAGCGGACCTGACCATTATGGAGGAAGCCCACGAGTTGATAGACAGAGTAAAAAATGGTGGAAGGCTACCAATTCTCACCAGCTGCTGCCCTGCGTGGGTGAAATTTTTTGAGCATCAGTTTCAGGATTTACTCGATATTCCATCCACTTGCAAATCGCCTCATGAGATGTTCGGCGCCATTGCAAAATCATATTATGCAAATAAAATCGGCGTGAAGCCTGAAAATATGGTGGTGGTATCCGTCATGCCCTGCCTGGCCAAAAAATATGAAGCCGCAAGGCAGGAGCTTGCAGATGCAAAAATCAAGGATGTGGATTATGTCATCACTACCCGTGAGCTTGGCATGATGATACGAGAAGCGGGTATTGATTTTGAAAATTTAGAGGACAGCGATTTTGATCATCCTCTGGGGGAGTCTACAGGAGCAGGGGTGATATTCGGTACGACAGGCGGCGTTATTGAAGCGGCACTTCGAACAGCCGTGGAGCAGCTGACAGGCAGAGCCCTTGAAAAAATAGATTTCATGCAGCTGCGTGGTTTTGAAGGTATTCGAGAGGCCGAGGTAGAGGTGGACGGCATGACGCTGCGTATCGGTATTGCTCATGGGCTTGGCAACGCAAGGCA
>CAZQDP010000033.1:14014-15872 GCA_964592375.1 uncultured Eubacteriales bacterium
AAATCCTATTTCAGACAACTCAAAGCGATTTTATTTCTTTTCTTATTCACGCTCAATATGTTCAGCTTTACCATTTTGGGTGAGACAACCTCTGAAAACACAGGTGAGGTGAATTTTTCCGATAAAATAAGTACGGACTTTGATGAGAGCAATTTAGATGTTGATATTTCCAAGATTATTGATTGTCCTGCAAATGCAAAGGATTATTCTGAGATAAAACCCACGCGAACGGTTATGCAGATTATTAATATGAAATTTTATCAGTGGCATGAATACGAGGTTGGCACTGAGGGGTGCTATTATATTGTGTTAGAAAAGCCGGAGCAGAAATACTTGACTAGAGTGCAATCACTTCAGTTGCTGGCAAGCTCGGCACAGTGGAAATTCCAGCAGATTGTTAGCCAGCCAAGTAATCAAAAGCCGTTTAAATTTAGCCAAAATTATCGCACAAAAGAAATTGTTTTTAACGAGTCACAAATAAAGGGTCGAACAATCAATGAGGTTGCGCCGATTACCATGGCGAATAAAAGCATGGTAGCGGCCAGTAGATACAATACCAACGCAAAGACACACGCAAGTGTTTTAATTGATGAAAAAGGCGAGGATACTGCCCAGAAAAAGAATGAAGTTGCACAAGGAGGAAGCGGACTTTCCATCCCAAGCAGTGCAGAAGAATTTCCGATACTTGGGAATATTGCAAATGGAGTAGATGAACGCTCAATTGTATCAAACACAACAGTAAAACCATACAATGCTGTCGGTTTCATGGAAGTGAGTACCGAAGGTGGAGAGATGTATCGTGGATCCGGCTGCCTCATCAGTCCCTATACTGTGCTTACAGCAGCTCATGTGCTTTTTGACGGAACAGATGGAGGCTTTATGGAAGAGGTAACATTTGTTCCGGGGCTTGATGTTTCATTGGATATAGAAGAGCCTTATGGATATCAAACTGTTTCTGAATATAGTCTTTTCGTGCCTACAGAGTATGCAGAAGAAGATAATGGAACCAATAGTTTAGCACTGCTCCCGTATGATTACGGATTTATGATATTAAACAAGCCATTTACTGGAATTACGACCTTTATGCCAATTGCATTTAATTATAGTTCTTCAACAATTAATGTGGTTGGGTATCCTGCATCTGTTCGTGGAAAAAGTACATATGCAATGTATGAATCTATTGGTAACACTTTAATCACCTATTCAGATGGAGTCATCGAATATGATGCATATATATCTGGAGGGAACAGTGGAGGACCTATCACAATTGAGAATAATGGTGTGCCAAGTAAATTAATTGGTGTGGCTACTTCAACAGCTTATAACAACAGTACCAAAAAAAAGTGTAGTTTAGGACCTTACTTGTATTCCGGAAACAGCAACAGTTTTAGTGAAGTGCTGAGCTTAGCACCGCCGGTTGCCTCCAGTGCCTATATATCTGGTGTTTTAAATGTTGGGCAGGTATTAACAGGACATTACAAATATAAAGATGCCAATGGCGATGCGGAGTTACAGGAAGCTACATATTTCGAGTGGTATAAAAGTAATTCGGAAAATGGTGTATACACACTGATTGAAGATGAAAACAGTGCAACCTATGAAGTAAGAGCAGAGGATAGTGGCTGCTACATTAAATTTAGCGTAGAACCTTGTTCGGAGAATCCACCATTTTATGGATCCTCATTGATGAGCAAAGTAGCCGGTCCGGTGATGGGCCCAGCCGCACCGGTGGCTGAGAATGTAAAAATATCGGGAGCTGCGACTGTGGGAGGAACAATTACTGCTAGCTATACTTATAAAGATATCAACGCAGACGCGGAAAGCGGAAGTGAATATCGCTGGCTTGCTGCTAGCACAA
>CAZQDP010000033.1:15972-24672 GCA_964592375.1 uncultured Eubacteriales bacterium
GCGGAAAGCGGAAGTGAATATCGCTGGCTTGCTGCTAGCACAATTGGGGGAGAGTACGTACCGATTAGTCATGCAACAAGCAAAACGATCACACTCACGGGCCTTGAAAAAGATAAATTCATTAAATTTGAAGTTATCCCCCAAAATGCCGCCGAGCCAAAGCGTGGATTGCCAAGCCGAAGTGTGGCAATCGGTCCGATTACACAGAAGCCTGTTGCGCCAAAAGCAACATATGTTGGTATTTACTATCAAAAGATAGACTCGCAAGCAGCGAAAGCAACTGCTTTTTCAGGTGATATACGAGATATGAGCAATGAGAGTACAATGAATGTTATGAACACTACCAACAACTCAGCAGGATCTGCTGGCGGAGGTAGTAGTGTGCCAATTGTTTTTACACTAGATACAGACGAAGAATACTTAGGTATTTATGAATATGATGATTTTGATGGTGATAAGGAAAGTGGCACTACGTTTCGATGGCTAAGGTCAAGTTCATTAACGGGTTCCTACGCAGCAATCCCTGGAGCTACCGGATTGACATACAAGCCTACTTCCTCTGATGTTGGCAAATATATTAAGTTTGAGGTAACACCGAAAACAACGGTGTTTCCAACTGCCGGAGCTGCTACTTCAAGTGATGCAATACAGGCTAAAATTGTCGAATACAAAATTGGTTATTTAGCTCGAATGAAAATGTTAAACGATTTAAGCGAAGATACTATTTGTAGAATATTGACATCAAGTGGAAAGTGGGAAAACTACACCCTTTCGCACAGGGTGGAAATTGACGGGAAATTTAGATCCATAGATAGTATGGAACTTGATGAACTGGTAAGCTACCTACCAGTTGGGACTTTTGTAGATGAGGATGACATCATACGCTGCTATGAAATGGTTCAATACACGATCTCTAGTGAGGGTTTAATATCACGAATTAATTTCATTTCAAATACAGGAGCACAAAACATTACTTTAAATGCTAACACATACAATACTAAGAATAAGAAATTTGAGCCATCGGGCGTGTGTATTAGTATGTATACGCCGATTTACTTCATTGATTTGGATAATAAATACAATGTAATAGATGACGACATCCTATTGATGAAACCGAGCGATCTAAAAAGTGGCACAGCATACAGCGGCAAAGCGTATTTCACGGATTCGATCACACATTTTGCGGGTGGCGTGGTACTTGATAAATAATGTCATTGCTAACTGACACAGAATACGGATAGAGATGATTTGGGATGAATTACAAAAAAAATGGTTCAAAAATGAGTTGTTCACTTCGCTTCATCATGTAGTTGATAGACTTTGTGACGGTTTGAATTATTCAGAATCCAATCACCAAACGGTTAAATCAATTACTGCTTGAGATTGTATGATTTATAGCATTCCTATTTAAAAATAGCATCAAATATCCGAAATAAATGGCCTCCACAAAAAAAGTACGCAAGTATGATTTGTGGAGGCTCGTTTTAAATTTTTAGGTTTGTTGGTAAACATTAGAGCTTTACAATTTCAAGCAGAATGCAAGAATCTTAATACACACGCTCAATTTGCGTTTCGGGATAATAAAAAGCAATAATCTGCTCCATGGTTTGGCCGGCGGCGGCTCTTGCATATGCGCCCCACTGGCTCATGCCAAGACCATGACCGTATCCTCTGCCGGAAAAGACATAAGCTTCGCCGCCGGGGGAGGGGGAGGATAGGGTGCCGTTGCCCGATAGCATGCTAAAATCTGCAGAAGTGGTTACGCCTTGAGCCGAGAGAATGCTCACTGGGATATACTGCTGCGAGGTGCCGCTGGATGATATGGTATATACACTTCCTTTTGTGGGTGAAGAGATAAGGTCGTACATTTGGCTTCGAAAGCCAAAAAGGGTGCGGCATTTTTCGTTTTTTGCTATGTATACGCCTGTGCTACCTGTAACCTTCAAGGCGATGACACGACCGGAAGCGGATTTCTCTGCGATGCCAATGCCGGTAACTTCGCCGATTTCTATGCCAAAAGATTTACATTTTTCAGTTAATTGTTCTTTTGTAAGACTCAGGGTCCATGCAAAACTTTTATTGACAAGTCCATTATCAAACTCATCCATGCGGGCGGTGAGATAAGGGAGAAAACTGCCCCATACATTGACGTTATCCTCCGTATATCCTCCATTTGAAGCGGAATACACAGTGAGTGCCACTTTGCCATTGAATGTCACGATTTGACCTGCTGTATCATTTACCGCATCATTTGTTTTGGAATTTTCCGCACCAAAGCCCTTATATGCTTGGCAGTGCACGCTTGGGCACACATCGTACCCATCCGCGCGATGACGGTCTTTGCCTGAAGCATAAAAATAGCTGCGAGCACAAACAGCCTGACTCTTTAGTGATTCATAAGGCCAAGAGGGTGAAACCTCGGAAGGGAGCACACCATACAAGTACTCATCCAGCGGCAGGACATTGATCACGCTAAGCTTATCCGATTGAGCGCCAATGGTGAGGCTTCCTCTATAGCGCTTGCCATCTAAGGAAAGAATTCCCGTTGTGGGCACCATTCGAATGAGATTTTGCCCTTCAAAGGAGGCATAGACATTTTCAGTATTATCAGTGCTACAAAGCATGAGCTTTCCATCTCGAAGAAGTGCTTTGCAATCCTTTGCAGGAATGGGGATGGTGTTTTCCCCATCAATTGCGGCAAGGCCACCATCGCAGGATATAGTAGATTCTAGTACCGCACCGCTTCCGGTATATAGCCCTACTCGCACATCCGGCGACGCGGAAAAAGCCGCAACGGAAAAAAACCATTGCAGAAGAAAAACAAATAAACCGATGAAAAACATTTTGCTTGGAGCCATCTTATCATCTCTTATTCTTTATTGTTAACCTTTTGTAGGCGAAATCTTATAGTGGATGAAAAATTCACCGCCTAAAACGAAAAACAGAATAATACCTTGTAAAATCTGTGCGGCAGATTGGGGAATTTGGAACACAATTTGAATATAATTCGCACCCTGTACCAGCATGGCAAAGAGGATGGAAACAAAAATAACGGCGGCTTCGTTTAAATTGGAAAGCCATGCGGTAATGATGGCGGTATAGCCTGCACCCGCCGTGATTTCAATATCCAAGGTTTGGTTCACCGCACTGCACTGGATCATCCCTGCAAGGCCGCAAAGGCCGCCGCTGATAAACAGTGCTAGCAAGGTGGTTCTTGCAACCTTCATGCCTGCATATGCCGCAGTACCCGGACTGTCGCCAATCACAGATATTTCATAGCCCATTTTTGACTTGCGCATAAAAACAAACATAATAACAGACAACAAAGCCGCAATAATCCAGCCTGCATGCAGACCAAAAACAGTGGGGAGAATGGCATTTTCGCCGAAACTCACAATTTTAGGGAAGCCAAGCGAGCCGGGGTCACGCCATATGGAAAACTGCAAATACATAATCCATAGCCTTGCCACATAATTGAGCATTAAGGTGAGAAGGGTTTCGTTGGTGCCCCACTTCACTTTGAAAAAGCCGGCCAATAGCGCCCAAAGACCGCCGCATACAATGCCGCCAAGCGCCATGAGCGGAAGTAAAATGTACCCGGGTAGGTTCCCCCAAAACAGTGCAAAATAGCTGGCACCAAAGGCACCCATGAACATTTGACCTTCTGCACCGATATTCCAAAATTTCATTTTAAAAGCAATCATAATGCCGATGGACAGAATAATGAGCGGAACGGCAAATTTTACGGTTTCCTTCAGCCGATACAAGCTGCCCAAGGAGCCCTTTATCATCGCACCATATACGGAAAGCGGGTTTAAGTGCATGACCATTAGAAATAAAGAAGCGCAAAGTAGTGCCAGTAGGATAAACCCTATTCGAAGGAACATGGCGCTGTGCCCCGGCATATCCGCTCTTTTTACGATTTTCATGAAAGTGCATCCTCCTTTTGACTACCCGTCATCATCAGGCCAATTTCCTCGCGGCTGGTGGTGGCTGCATCCACAATGCCCACAACCTTTCCACCGCAAAGAACCATGATTCGGTCGGACAGCTCAAGGAGCACATCCAAATCTTCGCCGATATATAATATGGCAACGCCTTTTGCCTTTTGCTCGTTTAAAATATCATAAATTGTATGGGTTACGCCCAAATCCAACCCACGGGTGGGATAAGCGGTAATCAGCACATTGGGAGAAGAGCTGATTTCCCTGCCCAGAAGCACCTTTTGAATATTGCCGCCGGAGAGCTGACGCACCGGATGGTGAATGGATGGTGTTTTAATATCCAGATCTGCCACGATTTCCAAGGATCTTTTTCTTGCCGGGCCCCTATCCATAAACGGACCTTTATTTTGCGTATAGCTTCTTAAAATAACATTGTCCACAATGTCCAAACTGCCGGCAAGGCCCATACCCAAGCGGTCTTCCGGAATAAAGCTCATACTAATACCCATTTTGAATATTTCTTTCGGACTTTTGCCGATCACATTGATTCCTTGGTATGTAATGCGCCCCGAGGAAATGGGATACAGCCCTGCAATGGTCTCGCACAGCTCCCGCTGCCCGCTGCCAGCCACGCCAGCCACACCTAAAATCTGGCCGCTCATCAGCGAAAAACTGATATCATCCATCACCGCTACCTTGTCTGTATCATACGCAGTAAGGCCACAAACTTCCAGTACAGGATGGCAGCTTTTCAGGGGCAAGCGAGTAATACGAAGATCCATGGCTCTGCCGACCATATGCGTTACCAGCTCCTTGGGAGTAACATGAGCGGTTTCAAAGGTGGATACTGCACGGCCGCCGCGAAGTACGGTAACCCGGTCAGATACACTGAGCACCTCTTGCATTTTATGGGTGATGATAATGATACTGCATCCATCATCTCTCATTTTTCGAATAATTTCAAATAGACGAATGGTTTCATGGGGTGTTAGTGTAGAAGTAGGCTCGTCCATGATGAGGATTTTTGCATTGCGATAGAGCACCTTTAAAATTTCAACCGTCTGCTTTTCGCCCACGGACATATCGCAAATTCTTTTATCGGGATCAATACTCATACCATACTTTGAAGCCAGTGCCATAATTTCTTCATTGCCGGCACGAAGCAGAAGGTGCCCCTTTTGACCCATAATAATGTTCTCTTTAGCGGTAAAGACATCGACCAAGCGAAAGTGCTGGTGTATCATGCCAATGCCGTATTTCTTGGCATCCGCCGGTGATTGAATGCTTGCCTTTGTGCCGCCGATGAGAATATCTCCGCTATCCGGTGAGTAAATGCCGGAGAGCATATTCATCAAGGTCGATTTTCCGGCACCGTTTTCTCCCAAAAGCGCATGAATTTCACCCTCGTATATTTGCAAATCCACATGGTCATTTGCAACGACGGTTTGAAACGCTTTGGTAATGCCCTTCATTTCTATTGCAATTGTTCTTTCCATTATGACACCTCTTATTCATGGAAACATTATATAACAGAACCTTCAAAAATGCAATATTTATATCAAAAAAGGTCATTTTTTGCAGTTGATTGTATCTTCATGCCGTAAAACCCAAGCACAGGCATATTGGTTCTAGTATCTACCGGCACCAAGCTATCGCTTTGGGAAAAGGGCATGCAGTGCACAAGCGAACCTTCGGGGATTGCTTGAGTTGTATGCAGTAAAATGGTGTTTTCCTTGTCCTCATACGCATCAATGGGAATAGGACCCGTGGGCGATTCTATCACAAAAGGAAGCTTGTGAGGAGGCATTAGAAAAGAAAATAATCGCTCACCCACATGGCAAAAATCAAGGCGTACACTACAGGTATCCACCAGCACGGCTTTTTCAATATCCGGTGCAAGGTAGGGCGGCGTTTTATGATAAATATCCCCAAGTGCAGCTTTGGCCAAACGCTCCCCGATAACCATATTGGCAGAGGATGAATTGTGAATTTGGTCCGAAAGCGTGCAATCATAGGACGGAACAATTTGCACTTTGTCCATTGACTTTGCGGCC
Organism: uncultured Eubacteriales bacterium; assembly: GCA_964592375.1. GTDB lineage: Bacteria > Bacillota > Clostridia > RUG12999 > RUG12999 > CAZQDP01. The sequence goes on from CAZQDP010000033.1 coordinate 21,971, forward strand.
AACCGTTGGCAGTCGCGTACAATCCCCCAGCCACATTGATTTTGGTAGGCGGCATCCGTATACCGATTAAGCTGAACGGTGAGGATTGGCAGGTTTTTTTTCATATCTTTCCGAAAACGCAGGACCATCTCCTGGAAACGGGGCAGATAGGAGGCAGGATTTTCAGATCCTGTTTCACTACATCCCTGATACCAAAGCATCCCTGCTATGCCGCCGGGCAGTGTCTTTAAGGTTGCTATCATGCTATGATAGAGGCGGCCGTCTTCAAGAGGATTCCAGTAAGAAAGCGAGGAGCCACCCAGCGCAGATTGCACAAGGCCTATTGGGTAACCCAGCTGCTGGCGTAGGCGCTTTGCAAAAATGAGATAGGGACTGTGGCCCGTATTGGGAATATCCGTGTTGACGCTGTGGATGGAATTTGTGGTGTCTCCCAAGGGATGGGAGGCAATGTCCCAACAGCCGCTATTGCGCAGCAGATGCACGCCAAGTTCGGGTGGATCATAAATACTATCCTTGCCGTATCCAGCCGCATTGCTTTGACCTGCAATCACAAAAACATCGCCAACTCCCACGTGATGCCGCATATCTCCCCGTTGAGCCCATTCGAGCGAGGCCTGCGGCGTATGACGAAGGCAGGTTTCAATGCGGTACAATCCGCCGGTTTGCAGGGATAAAGATATGCTCCAGCGGTTTTCCGGCTCCATATTTGCGGGAGTCCACCATATAAGGCTTTGGGAATCATCCTCTCGCACCACCCGGGCATACACACAAGGATCATTGCAGGGCGTATCCGGATGAGGCACAAAATGCCCAGAGAGCTTTAAGCGAGCCCCTCCGCCGCGTTGCTGCAAGATTTGATAGTGATTGGGACCCTTATCAATGATTACACCATGTTGCATAAAAACCATCCCTTTCATCTGTCGGCTATTTTATTTGTTTTGTGATAAAGAAGTGTTTTCATCGCCATATATATTGCGATACCAAGTAGTCCGCCGGTGCAATCGATGAGCACATCACTTATCCGTGCACCTCTGCCCGGCACAAACATTTGATGGAGCTCATCTGTGCAGGCATATCCAAAGACAAAAGGCAAGGCATAAAAAAAGGCTTTCATCTGACGGCGAGAAGATAGCAAAAATGCACGAAAAACAAAGATGGCAAGCACAAAATAGGCAAAGCCATGCGCTGTTTTTCGCACAATACGGTTTAAAATCTGTAGCATAGTTGAATTTGTTCCGGTGCCGGTCGGCAGAGTGCCAAACCATTTTGATATCCACTCCGTAATAGACAAGCTGAGCCCGCTGGACTGCTCAGCATTTTGGGAGGACAAGCAGAAGATCAAAATCATCCAAAGCACAACAAAAGTCCACGCTACAATCAGTTGTCGACTCCATTTTAAAATCATTATTTTCATAGTAAACATTCCAGTTCATAAAACTTGCTCCTATAGTATACCAAAAAAAACGGTATTGTCACGAAAAAATTTGCTTTTGTCTCCGGTGGAAATTGAAGCGCAATATAGGCTTTATGCATACACGCCAAATTCATGCACTGCCCGGTACATTGCAAGCACATTTTGGCAAGGTGTATTATCCTGAATAAGGTGAGCCGGTGCAAAATGATACCCATATCCACGCATCATGATTTCAAGTGTTTCTTTGCAAATCTCTCTGGTCTGATGGGGCGTACCATATGCCAGTGGACCGGCAGTGGAAATACATCCACGGAAACAAAGCCTTGAACCAAAATGTTCCTTTAAGTAGGCAGGGCTCATATTTGTAGCCTCCGGTTGCAGCGTATCCACTCCCGAAACGCCCATTTGAATAAAATCCCCGTACACCCAGCTTGAGCTTCCGCAGGTATGTATGAGTGTGGGCTTGTTGTACGCCTTTGCTAAGTCTATAAACAGTTGATGGCGAGGCCTTAATATTCTTCTATATAAGTCCAAGCTCATGATAGGGCTGTGCTGCGTGCCTAAATCTTCACCGAGCCATATGAAATCAATTTTATCTTTATACTTTGAGAGTGTTCTTTCCATCACGCCCAGTTGCATATGAATTCTACGATCAATGTAGGAAAGCGCCGCCTCATTTTCTGAAATTAAATGACACAAAACGTCTTCCATGCCCATTACTCGCCCATTCGCATTGATAATATCCGGCGTTCCGGCTCCTGCAATGGCAATAGCACGATCCTGATGGTAATGGAATAGACCGCCGAGCGCTTCATAATCGAAATCATCTGGGTTAGGTACGGGAAAACTATATAATGCTTCATCATCTACGCCTTGCAGAGGGAAATCGCAATAATCCCAATATCCGCCGGTTTGATGCTGCACCCATCGCATATAACAGCCCTGCAATGGGCTTAGCATACGGTCCGGCTTTGGCTGAAAAAGGTTTTTGCCGGTATACTGCGCATTGAGCAAACGGTAATCAACACCAAGCATTTGCAGGAGGTCTTCTTTGTCTTTTGCGCATAGTGCGCTCATCACAGCACTGCCAATTGCTTCATTCGCCTCATATCCAATGGTGACACGGTCCGTCTTCTCAAGGTTAAAGGTCTTTAATACTCTTTGCTTTGCGCTCATGGTTTCTTTGGCTTTTATAATCCTTTCCATGTTCATCACCTCAACTCTTATTGTAACAGAATGAAGAGAAAAGACAATAAACAATACAAAACAAAATTAGCACAAAACAAAC
>CAZQDP010000034.1:0-24362 GCA_964592375.1 uncultured Eubacteriales bacterium
CTAGGGAATTTTGTTTGCCAAAAAGCAGGGAATTTTACTTGACAGTAACATTTCGGTTAATTGTTCTTCTAAATCTATTCGGTCGTTTATGACAACAATTTTATTACCTTTTAATTTATCAATAGAGCGAATTTTTTTCACCAAAAAGACCATCGTAAAGGATTTGCCACTTCCTTGTGTGTGCCAAACAACACCAGAACGCTCGTATGGTGTTTTGCCTGCTAATAGTCTGTCAACAGCTTTGATTACCGCACGATATTGTTGGTATCTTGCAACAATCTTAAATTTACCATCAAAAAGAGTAAATATTTTTATAATATCCAAAAAAGTTTCAGGAGGTAACATTCCTTGCACTAATATTTCTTGTGAGCGAATGTCACTAAGTGGCGGAGTAAAATCTTTATATTTTATTGGATAAATGTCTTTCCACTCCATAAAATCGTCATAATCACCTGTAACACTTGCAAATCTTGCTTCATCCCCATAAGTTGAAATTGCCATTTGATTATAATGAAATAACCTTTCATCACTTTCGTTTATTTCGCTATCTCGTCTGTTCATATAACGAAGTAATTGATTAATGCCTTCTTCCATAGGGTTGGCGGTGTATTCATTTGGATATTTGCACTCAATCACGCATAAAGGTAACCCATTTACAAATAGCACTACATCAGGGATAACAAAAGCCTTTGAAAAGCCTGGCGTGTCAATTCTAAATTGGTTAATTGCAATAAATGAATTGGTTTCCCAATTGTCAAAATCAATAAACTTTGCAATTGGGAAAATTTCGCCTGTTACCTCATTTTTATCAACTGTAAACTTTGATTTTTGGGTTAAATGTTCCCATATTTGTTTATTTGCCTCTAATAAAGATATAGATGTATTTAAATTGATAGCCCTAAGCATTTCTTCTGCCTGTGCATCTGTTAGCCATTTCTTATTATCATAAGTTAAGTTTATTGCTTTAACAGATGATAAAAACACATTTTTCAAAACAACTTCATAAAATTTTTGACGCAAACTAATAGTAGGGTCTTGCGGTATTCCATTACTATGCTCAATAATAGTCCACCCCAGATTTTTAAGCTGAGTGAGTAACGGTTTTTCAACAAAAACATATTCAGGATTGCTCATTAGAATTTACACCTCACTTTTCCAGTCAATAAGTCTTGCATAAGTCCTTTTTTAATTAGATTTAACTTGTCTAAATATTTCTGCTCTCCCTGTATTTTTTCGTCCATTGCAGTTAAACGGTTTGATATTGCAGTTTGTTCTGTTTGTATTGGGATAGGTATATGTATTTCTTTAAACGTATCCTTAGTTATTGTGTCAAATACATTTCCGTACGATAATCTTTTCATTTTCGTCATTGTATTTAACAAATAATAATACAAAAAATCATTATTGATTTTACCAATTGTATTTAATCCATAACAAGATTGATTAAATGCTAAATCATCTCCAACTTGAGCTAAAACGCCCACGGTTCCACGAGCAGATATTATCAACATGTTTTTTAACAATATATTTGTGCTACTATTTTTTAATCCTAAAGATGTTATAGATTTTTTTGCTTTATATACATATCTTTCTCCTTTGTTAAAATCATCAACAGATAGCCACCCAATATTTCCACCCCAGTACTCTTGTATATTTGTAGATGGAGTTCCACCATTAATGATTTGCACATTATCAAAAGCAGTTTCAACTTCCCACTCAATTGGCACAAATCCTAATTTTGATGCTTTGTATAAGTGTGGTGCTTCTGCATATGTCGGTCTGAGTTTTCCGCTTTTGTCTATCCCTCTTGTTAATATGTCTTGCATAAGTCCTTGTTTTACTAGTTTTATTTTTTCAATAATAGCCTTTGTAGTGTCTATATTGCTATCCAAAATCCCTAAGACATCGGCAATTTTTTCTTGCTCTTTGGGATTTGTGGGGATAGTTATACTGCATTTCATAAAAGAAGTTTTTGATAAATTATATCTCGTTGAACCTTGTGCTAAATATACCATCTTTTTTCTAAAATCGTCACTTCTAAAATAGTATTGAGCAAATTTAGGTTTTAATTGTTCAAAATCAAATAACCTAAATCAAAAAACAAAAACTATTTAGATAAGTTTCGGATACTTCATCTAAAAGGACAGACGACATTCCCACTTCGTCAGGTGTCTCAGATGATGTTGTAAAAAAAGCATCTCCATATTTAACTTTATTTTGGTTTTCGCCTTTATCAATTTTAACGAAATCGAACAATTTTTTATCAATTTCGCTGTTCGCAAAAATATTCATATAAGTTATATAAGGCTTACCAATACCGAAATCATCTGCTTTTTTATTGGACAAACCTGTGTAAGTATATCCTATTTTAGACATTTCTACATTTTGCCAACTCATAGTTCATACCCCAATTCTGCAAGATAATTACTTAATACCCTTGTTTGGCTATCTCGCTCTTTTATTAAGGTTTCAAGGGGAGTGTTATACTTATCCCATAGCACTTCAATTTGTTTTTGCATATAGATATAGTGGTCATCAATATAGCTGTTTAACTCGTTTTCAAGTTGCCTATAAAACTGATCTAAAATGATAGTTTTTGCTTCATCATCTTTTATTTTTTCTCTTGCTTTGTCTGCAATCTCTCCCATTTTTTTATCAATTATTCTTATTTCAACTTTTAGCTCCTTAATTCTGTCCTCAATTTCTGTGAATTTTTCAAGCTCTATTACCACCATATTATAGTATTCTGCAATATTTTTCCTGTCGTTTTGGGCTTTTGCTACCACTTTTTCAAGATTTTCTTTATATTTGCCCTTTTCGCCTGCTTTCGTTGCCTCTTTTAGGGATTTTTCAACCGCCCTTAGGTTTTTATTAGCCTCTTTTAATTCTCCAGCCAATCTTTTTTTATCCTCTTTTAAGTCTTTAATTCTGTTGGTTCCCTCGTCCTCATCACTACCTTCTTGCATCATTTGCTCATACTGTGCTTCCAAATTAGAGATAGACTCATTATTTTGAAATTTTTGATTGATAACCTCAGGGAACTGGGACATAACAATAAATTCATCAGGTATTAAATCAGCATTCCAACCAGAGTTTTCAACGCTTTTTAAATCTGCATATGCATTATACCAGAACCCTGCAAAGATTCCCTCAATTTTATATTCGTCAAGCATTGTTTGGTTTTCATATGCTTTTTTAAACTCGCTCATTAAAATTGATTTTATCTGCGACAAATTTTTATTTTGTGGCAATTTTTCTAATTGTTTTACTCCTACATTCCAAAACTCTTTTAGTTTGTTTTCAAAATTATTCTTAATTCTAAGGCTTGGTGTATTTGCCATAATTTCAGTTTTTAGTGTTTCTTTGGTATCAGCAATAAATGTATAATATTTATCGTTTTTAATGTTATATAATTTTAAAATGTCAAGTCCGTGTGATGAACAAATATCAGCTTTCCCCAAAACTTCTGTTTTCGGAATGCCACCATATAAATGAGCAGTTACATCGTGCATTGGAGCATCGTCTGAATTATCTACATATCTTCTAATGTTCAAATTAAAATCGTCTAAATCAGAAATTTTAACTGACTTAGAATATTTGTCAATAGTTTGTTTTCGCCTATAAACATTAACAATTTTTTGTATATCTTCAGGTCGCAGTGAATTTTGGTTTTTACCGTCTTTAAACTCTTTATCTGCATTGATAAATAAAATTTCGTCCCTTGTTTCTTTGCCTTGTTTATTTATTACAAGAACACAAGCAGGAATACCAGTTCCATAAAACAAGTTAGGGGGCAAGCCAATAACAGCCTCCAAAATGCCTGCTTCAATAATGCCTTTTCGTATCGTTTGTTCCTCACCACCACGAAATAGCACACCGTGTGGCATAACACAAGCCATTTTACCGTGGTCATTTAGAACTGAAATCATATGTTGCAAAAACATTAAATCAGCTTTCTTTTTTTCGGGAGGATAGCCAAATTCAAAACGAGTGTTATAAGCTGTTGGCAAGTCTTTTTTTACATAGTTCTGGCTAAATGGAGGATTGGCAATTACTCTGTCAAACCTTGTGAGTTCTCCGTGGGTTATGTGCTGTGGATCAACTAATGTATCACCTTGCTTAATATTAGCAGAGTTGATATTGTGCAGTAGCATATTCATTTTACAGATTGACCAAGTTGCACCTTTTACTTCTTGACCATAAAGAGTGATTCTTCTTGAATCTCCACCATTTTCATCAACAAACTGTTTAGATTGTATAAGCATTCCGCCACTACCTACTGTTGGATCTAAAATGCTCATGTTTTCTTGTGGTTCTATGATATTAGCAAGTAGTTTCACCACTTCGCCTGCGGTGTAAAATTCCCCGCCTTTTTTCCCCGCATCATCTGCAAAATATTTTATTAGATATTCATATGCTGAGCCAAGCAAGTCAGGAAATTCAAAATTTTCATCGGTTAATAAAATTGTGTTAAAATGGGTGATAAGGTTTATTAGCAGATTATCAGACAAGGATTTATTGCCTATTTTTTCATTGAAATTAATATGCTTTAAAACACCTTCTAATTTCTCGGTATTATTATCTTCCAGTGCCTCTAATGCTTTATTAAGCGTGTTACCAACATTGCTTTTTACATCTTTAATTTCAGACCATCTTGCATTTTTCGCAACAAAGAAATCGTAATTTATTGGCTCTTCAAGTTCACCAACGATGAACTTTTCATTTTTGCTGACATATTTTTGACGAATTCTCTTTTGTTCTACATTAAATTGGTCAGATAGTCTTTTTAAAAATATCATAGCGAATATATATTTTTTAAACTCACTGCTTTCAATTTCTGTCCTCATAATATCACAGGCATCAAGTAGTAGCCTTTCAAGTTTTGAAAGTGTCATTTTCTTAATCATTTGTAATTTCTCCAATCCCCATAGTTTTGTCTATTACTGCCAAATTAGTTTTATAAAAACTTTCAGCCAAATTAAGCATCTGTGCATATTTTTCTTCTGTTTCTGTAATTTTTTTTGATAATTCATTTTGTTTTTCTATTGTTATTTTAGGTATAAGTAAAGTTTTTAAGTTATTAGGGTTAATAACCGTTGTGGCTGTGCTTCCAGTTTGAATACTTACAAGCATTTTCCTGCCCAATTCACTTTCTAAATAATACTTTAAAACATATGGGCTATATAAGTTTGGATTGAGCCTTATTACAATTAAATTTGATGATATAACTGAGGCAGGAATTTCGCAATCAGCTATTGCAATTTTAAATGTTCCCCTCGCGGTTATAATAATATCATTTGGCAATATAGAATAATTCTTAATTATTTTAGCATAAGGATAAAATAAATTTTCTTCCGACACAACTATTTTACCAACTGAGATATTAGCCATATTAAGTAGATAGTGTGTTTTGATGCCAATTTCTTGGGATTTTTTTAATGCTGCTGGTGGCATTTGTACTCCCCTGAATATTTCGCTTGCCACATCACCTAATTTTATCATATCAGAAAATTCGTTTTTAATTTTTTCAGCATCTAACGCTTGCGATAAATTTAAATTATAATCAAATTCTGCAATTTTTTCATTTGCAATATATTCTGAAATGTTGTTTTTATCATCATTTTTAAAATATATTTCTTCTATAATTTTAACTGCATCTCTATTTAAAATAAAATCATTATTTTTAGTAAGATTGGCTATATTAATAGATAGAATTTTATTCTTTCTACTCGTCGGCTTATTTTTGTTGAAAACAATTATGTTTTGAGAAATACTCGAAAACGGCAACAAAACTCCGTGCGGCAACTCTATAATGCACTCGATTATATCGTCATCAACTACCGCCTTTCTTATGTTTCGCTCAATCGCTCTTGTTAAAGGACCATTAGGCATTGTTAGAACAGCCACGCCATCTTCTTTTAGAAATGAAAGCATATATTGAACAGCCAACCATTCGGAACAACCTTTCCCAGGGTTTCCATACCTAAATCTGCGGATATTTCTTATATAAGTTTCATCAGCTTTTTGATACCTAAACCCTAAGGGGGGATCGGATATGATTTTGTTGAACTTAACATTTTCATCAAACATAAAAACATCAGAATTAATAATAGTGTGATAGTTTATGTTATTTAATAGCAAATTAAGTTTTAAAAGCACGTAAATTTCATTGCTTATTTCTGTTCCATAGAAATCAAGATTTTTCGTATATTCATTTAAAAGCGTTAAATTGCCACCAACTCCTGCAAATGGGTCAAATATAGTTTCATTTTCTTTAACATCAAGCAATTGTGTCATGATATTTTTAATAACATCTGGTGTGAATACCTCAAAACAATTTAGCGATACTTCATTAATTAAGTTTATAATGCTTTTTTTAATCTGAATTCTTTTAATGTCATTATCTATTATGGCGTTTTTAACCTCAAAAATCAATTCAAATAACAAGTTATGAGGAATAGCTTTCATAGCAGGGTAGCAAAGTTCAGTAAAAATCTCTTTATAACTGTCGTCATCTTTATTTTTATGAATAATATCCAACATCTCATTTTGCAGGTCTTGATGTTGGTTTATTGTTTTTGACAACAAAACATTTGCATCATCTATTAGAAAATGCAAAAGATATGTTCCTAATAAAATTTTATAACAGCCTAATCCATTGGTATAGCTCTTAGCATCAAAAATAAATTTATTTTTAATCTGCGTTAATATATTATCACTCATTTTTTATACCTCCTCAGTTTACAAGGTTATTATAACACCTGTTTTAGGTATAGTCAATACCTAAATATTAAATGTAATAATATTGTAATGTTTGCAATTAAGCTATTAATTGATACATTTATGCTCATTCCTTCTTCTTTTCCTGCCACATACTTCTACTTCATTATTTATATACTTAATATGGCGGTCGTATAATAACAGAGGTGGGGGGTCGTATTTTAACAAAAAGCAACCCCACTACCATTTTGATAGTGGAGTTTTTGGTTTTATTAACTTATATCTTGATACATCAGCATTTCTCGTGCCATTAGTTTTGTCATGCTACCTTGAATGTTAAATTTACTTGCAATATGTTCTTCTTTCCCTGCAATTTCTTTTTGATAGGATGCAAAATAATCGTCAAATTTATCGTCATCGGCTAACTTTGCTAGAAATTCTAAATTATGTTCAAGTAAGTAGCTAAGTCTTACTTTTGCATATGCACCTATAACTTCATGATAATCAAGATGTATAACAGGGTAATATGCCTTACCTTCGCCTAATTCAAAAATTGTGTTATCCTCATAAATATATTTATCCATTTCAAATTCCTCCTTGTGTTCATATTAATTAGTGGTTTATTCGCACTCTTACATTTGTACCATCAATTTTAGTTTACTTGGAAAGCAGACAACTAACTACAATATAAATATAATCTAATACCATCTTGAGTGTTTTTGGAGAGTCTTTTCTTCTTTTGACAACGAATGTTCTCTCTCACCGAAAAGTTCATCTTCTCTTGAAATAGTTGGATCATACCAATCTGCTTTTTCTTTTGCCCACTTAATCCATTCAGCATTTTCTTTATTAACATCTTTGGATTCAATTTCATTAACATAGGCTCTAATTCTATAAGCAGTCTCGAAATCCATAGCGGCGTTTTCTAACGCAATTGTGTTTTCAACTTCATTATTATATTTTTCACGAGCTAATTCTTTTCGTTTTTGCTCTTCTTCTTGCTGTCGTTGTTTTTCTTCTCTTTTTTCACGGTCAATTCTTACAACTTCAGATTCTTCAAATAAGTCAATTATTATTTTACCTAATTTTTCTTCGATTCTACTATTTTCAGAATCTCTATAATACACATGTTCTTTAGGTGAAAAACACAATCTACCATTAAATGCGTGCTCGTATTTTCGTATTTTGGGTTTGGATGTCCAAGAGTATCTTTTCACCTCAATTTCGTAGCTTTCCAATGCTTTTATTTCCTGCTTCGTTAATTCGTGATTGGTCTTAGTTTGCATTTCATACATTTCAAACTTTACTGTTTCGCCTCGAATTTCTATAGATAAATCGGAATTAATTGTACATCCTAAAGTTTCTAAAAGTTTAAATAACGCATCAAGAAATCTATACGCCCTCGAAAGAGAATCCTTAGCTATTACGCCAGCTAATTGAGGAGCCCTTTCTCTATTTCTATAATAACCAGATTTGTAATCTGAAATAGATGTGCTCGAACCTTCAATAGAACGATTATTCTTGTTCCATTCCGAAACGATTTTCTTGTGTTCTTGTATAGCTTTGTGCAATCTTGATTCAGAATCATAGCTTAGTATATCTTTAGCTGTATTAAAAACCTTTAATTTATCATCGTCTGCCATAAAACTTAGCAGTTCTTTATTTTCTTCTATATTATCAACAGAAGTTTGATATGTTCTTGACCCTGTTTTTTCACTGATTATATTTTTACTCGGAGTCAAAGGAGTCTTTTTCACTTTTTTACCGTACTTCAACTTTGCCCAATAACCTCTTGGAGGCACAGGGATATTAAGTGACTTGCAAACTTTATGAATAGCAACATCAGATACTCCGTACTTTTTCGCAACTTTAATTACAGGTTCTTCCCATACTTCATTATATAATGCGTCACGGTCGTATACATTAATATTTTCTTTATTCATCAACTTTGCTCCTTTCGTTCCACATATCCCTATTACGCATTAACTATTGCGATGCAAACTTTGATATTCTCAATTTTGCTCTTATTCCTAAAATCGTTGCCATCTGCATTAAAATTAAAAAACTCGCAAAAGTGCATAAATTCAGCGATTACAAGCAGTCTACCCGTCGTATTTCTACTACGCATTCCACATGCCCCGTATGCGGAAACAGATCCACCGGTTGCACTTCTGAGATTTGGTAGCCGTCGTCTGCCAAGAGGCGCAGGTCTCGGGCTAAGGTTGCGGGGTTGCAGGAAATGTACAGAATTCGGGGCGGGGATAGCTTTTTGAGTAGGTCAATCATTTCGCTCTCGCAGCCTTTTCTTGGGGGGTCTATGATGACCACATCCGGTTTTATGCCGCTTTCAATCAGCTCGGCTGTTTTTTGTGCGGCGTCTCCACAGTGGAAAAAGGCATTCACAATGCCGCCGATTTGCGCATTGCTCTTTGCATCTTCCACGGCCTCTGGCACGATTTCTATGCCGTGAATTTCCTTGCAACTGCCTGCAACAAATAGAGAGATGGTACCGATGCCGCAGTAGAGGTCAAACACAATGTCTTCCTTTTTGATGTTTGCCATTTCCATGGCAGAGGTGTAGAGCACCTTTGTTTGCACCGGATTGACCTGATAGAAGCTTTGTGGTGAGATTTCAAAGGCAATGCCTCCTAAGGAGTCGGTTATCTTATCGCTACCAAAGAGGACGACATTTTCTTTTCCAAGCACTATATTTGTATCTTTGGCATTCACATTGAGCTGAAAGCTTGTGATATTGATTTTCAATCGTTTCATCCTGGTGATTAATTCCGATAGATAAGGAATTTTCTGCGTGGTTACCACAAGCACTGCCATGATCTCGCCGCTTTCAAAGCCCACCCTTGTATACACATGGCGGAGGATGCCACGGCCGGTTTCTTCATTGTAGGGTGCGATGCCGAACTCCTTCACCCAGCGGCGCACACATGCCGCCACCTCATCCGATGCCGGATGCAAAATGGCACATTCCAGGTTGGGTATAATCTGATGAGAGCGAGGGGAGTAAAATCCGGTAATGATATCGCCGCCATTTCCCATCCCTACCGGGTACTGCGCTTTGTTTCTATACTGCATAGGCTGCGCCATGCCAAGTGGCTGCAGCACTTTTATATCCGAAAATCCACCTATGCGCTGCAAGGCATCGGCCACAGCGCGATGCTTGAGTTTTAGCTGCTCTTCATAGCGCACATGCATTAGCTGGCAACCACCGCATCTGCCAAAGACCTTGCAGGGTGGCTCTTGCCTTGCCGGTGATGGTGTGATAATCTCAACTGTTTTGCCAAAGGCATAGGTCTTTGCCACCTTGACAATTCGCACATCTAACACATCTCCTGCCGCGGAAAAGGGCACAAAGACGGCAAAACCATCCACCCGGCCAACGCCACTGCCATCGTGGGAATAGGAATCTATTTCGAGTCTTACAATTTGATTTTTTTCCAATGTACTATCCTTCCTTTACCTGTTGATATTCGTTGCACTCGCCTTCATTTTGAAGCAAACTGCTGACCCATTCTCGGTTTTCCCATAGTGCGCATCCTCCCTCGTGTTCGCTTAGCATCTCATGATTATTCCGAACCGCTTTTAAAAACTTGGAATCAAGCGCCTTTGCAAGACTTTCGTTTTCTATGCTGATATCCGAAAAAGGCGAGAAGGGACATGGTTCCACGCTGCCGCTACTGCTAATATGCACAAATCCTCGTCCTGCTGCTAAGCAGCCGCCAAAGAGCGCTTCGTCTCCGGGAAAGGCAACCAGCATTATTGGGTATTCTTTCCGTAGCCGGGTAAGCCGCTTGCCAAGTAGCTGCCTTTGTGCTTCGCTAATCACAAGCTTCTCATTCTCACAAGGGATATACTCTATGTAAAACACAATGCTACAACCATTTTGGTGCAATTCTGAAACGAATGCCTCATCGGTTACCAAATGAATGTTTTCGGAGGTTACGGTAACGGAAGCGCCAAAGAGCATATTCCTTTTTTGCAGCCGCGCAAAAGTGCCTTTTACCTGTTTATATACGCCCCTGCCGCGCCTTTCATCCGTTTGCATTTGGTCACCCTCTATGCTGACGATGGGAATGATATTTTTCGCATGCTGTATTTCATCTGCCGCTTTTTCATCCAGCAGCAGTCCGTTTGTAAAGATGGGAAACATCATTTTTTGATATTTGCAAAGCAGTGCTATCAGTCCGCTTCGCATCAGCGGCTCGCCGCCGCCGATGAGCATAAGCCACAGCCCAAGGCTCTGCGCCTCTCCTATCATGCGTTCAAGCCTTTCTATTGATAGCTCCTGCCCCGGCTCCTTCGTATGCAGATGATGCGAGTAACAGCCTTTGCACCGAAGATTACAGGTATGGGTAACACTGCAAATTGCAAAAGCGGGTACATGCAGTCCCTTTTTTTCCTGCTCCCTTCGGATAAGCCCTGCCTGCCATTGCCAAAATAAATGCCGAAGCAGCAGGAGGCAGTTTCCCTTGTTTCGCACTGCGACAAGCAGGCAGTCCTTAAAAAATCTTGTCAATTCATGATTGAGTTTTTTTGTTATCCACATGTTATCCATATTCAGCCACACCTATTCATATTTGGTCTTATGTGTATTATATCTCTACATGCGCCCCGTGTCAATCAAAACAAAAGCCGACTGCGCAGGCAGTCGGCTTTATATTTAAAATTCATGTGTTTTACTCTTCGGTCATTGCATCCTTGCGAGAGAGGTTAATTCTTCCCATTTTGTCAATTTCAACGACCTTTACCTTGATTTCATCGCCGATATTCACCACATCTTCCACCTTTTCCACGCGCTTATTGTCTAGCTTGGAAATGTGCACCAAGCCGTCTTTGCCGGGCAGGATTTCTACAAAAGCACCAAATGGCATAATCCGAACAACCTTGCCGGTATAGATTTCGCCAACTTGGGCTTCACGTACAATGCCGTCTATAATCTTCATGGCCTTGAGGCCGGCCTCGGAATCAATCGCGGAGATAAATACTCTGCCGTCGTCTTCAATATCAATCTGTACGCCGGTATCTGCAATGATCTTTTGAATAACCTTGCCGCCACTGCCGATGACATCACGAATTTTATCCGGGTCAATATTCATAATAATCATCTTGGGTGCATATTTTGAAACCTCTTCGCGAGGCTCCCCAATTGCCTTTAGCATCACGTCATCCAAAATAGAATACCTTGCATCTCTTGTTTCATACAAAGCCTGCTTCACCACTTCATTGGAAAGGCCGTCTGTCTTAATATCCACCTGAATGGCGGTAATGCCCTTCTTGGTACCAGCTACCTTAAAGTCCATATCTCCAAAGAAGTCTTCCACGCCCTGAATGTCTAGCATGGTCATAAACCGACCTTCTTCTTCAATCAGGCCTACCGAAATACCGGCAACCGGTGCTTTGATAGGTACGCCTGCATCCATGAGTGCTAGCGTACTGCCGCAAACTGCACCTTGGGAGGTGGAGCCATTGGAGCTGAGTACCTCAGACACCAAGCGAATGGAATAAGGAAATTCTGCTTCGGTTGGGATAACGGGTTCAAGTGCTCTTTCTGCAAGGGCACCGTGGCCGATTTCACGCCTACCGGGGCCTCTGGAGGGGCGAGTTTCACCCACACTGTAGGAAGGGAAATTATAATGATGCATATAACGCTTGGACTCTTCCATATCAATCCCATCGAGCTTCTGGATATCACCCATGGGGCCTAAGGTTGCAACGGTGAGCACTTGAGTCTGCCCTCTGGAAAACAGGCCGCTACCATGCGTGCGAGGCAAAAGACCAACTTCGGCAGACAGCGGGCGGATTTCGTTCAGCTTGCGTCCGTCTACTCGCTTGCCTTCGTCTATCAGCCAACGGCGAACGATATATTTTTGTAATTTATACACTGCTTCTCCGATTTGGGCACCGCTATCGGGATATTTTTCTGCAAACTGTGCATTGATTTCATCCATCACAATGGCCATGCGTGCATCGCGCACATTTTTATCGTCTGTGTCCATCGCATATTTAATTTTATCGATGGCAAATTCCTTTATATCATTATACAGATCAAGATCGACCTCGCATTTTTGGTATTCGAACTTGGCCTTGCCGATTTCTTTGCCGATGCCGATGATAAATTCACAAATAGGCTTGATTGCCGCATGAGCAAACAAAATGCCTTCGTACATGACATCCTCCGGCACTTCCTTTGCGGCCGCTTCGATCATCGCAATTTTTTGAGCGGTTGCGGCAATGGTAACGGACATCTCGCTTGCTTCTCTTTGCGCCACATCCGGATTGATAACATACTGACCATCTACCAGGCCAAGCTGCACGCTTACCACGGGACCGTTAAAGGGAATGTCTGAAATTTCAATGGCACAAGCGGCACCAATCATGGCTGCCACTTCGGGAGAATTGTTCTGATCCACCGAAAGCACATTGGCCACAATGGTTACATCATTGCGTAAATCTTTCGGGAAAAGAGGCCTGAGCGGACGGTCAATGGCACGAGATGCCAAAATCGCCTTTTCGGTAGGTCTGCCTTCACGCTTCATAAAGCTGCCCGGAATTTTTCCTACTGCATAGAGCTTTTCATCATAATCCACGCTCAGGGGAAAGAAATCAATTCCATCGCGAGGTTTCTGGGATGCGGTTGCGGTAACCAATACCACCGTATCGCCATATCGTACCAGTGCGCTACCGTTTGCCAGACCGGCTAATTTGCCGGTTTCAATACTGAGGGGTCTTCCTGCCAGAGTAGTTGTAAATACTCTCTCCATAAATAAAAATCTCCTTTTTGGTGATCCGGATTTTCCGGATGATATTTACTCCAAGGCGATTTGCAGGTTAGCACTTAGATATATTTTTCATTCTTATATTGCATATCAAATAAAAATGAACGGCATATCTAACTGCTAAACACTGCATCATGCCAGGGTGCATTTAAATAAATGTGATGGGTAGTAAAACAGGAGCGGCGTAAAACCGCTCCTGATAAACTTACTTTCTAAGTTTAAGCTTTTCGATAATACTTCTATACCGCTCAATATCAAGCTTCATTAGGTAATTGAGCAATCCACGGCGTTGGCCGACCATTTTCAGCAAACCGCGGCGAGAATGATTATCCTTTTTGTGTACTTTCAGATGCTCGTTCAGCTCGTTGATACGATTGGTTAAAATAGCAACCTGTACCTCCGGTGAGCCCGTGTCCGTTTCATGGATTTTGTACTGCTGGATAATCGCTTGTTTTTCTTCTCTCAGCATTATTTCCACCTCCTACTTTTTTATGCAGACAAAGGTCTGCTTTTTTCTCACCCAATGCCCAGAAAAGAGGCGGTGAACCCTCAAACCGAGCGATAGGCTGACAATTACGCATTATACCATATAAACACATACTTGTAAAGGTTTTTTTGCAATCCATCACACCAAAGGCAAAAACAAGCCTTCTTTCTGCTTCTTAAATAGGATGGGTTTGATTGGCCATATCTACCATGGAACCTTCGATTTTATACTTGGCGGCTCTTCTTTGTTCGAAGAATTTTTCCGCTACCTGCTCAAATAATGCATAGGTCAGTACATCCTCATCCTGCTCCATCCACTGTTTCATCTTGCCTCTGATGGTATCCAGCTCATTGGGAATAAGGTCTGCCGGACGGCAGGTGATTGGCTCTTCATCCCCAATAATCTTTTTGCGAATTTCAGGGGATATTTCCACAGGAGTTTTGCCGTATTCGCCCTTCACGAGCGCTTTGGATTCCTTGGAAATCATTTTATATCTTTCCCCTGCAATGACATTGAGCACCGCTTGGGAGCCAACAATCTGACTTGTGGGAGTAACCAGTGGCGGAAATCCAAAGTCTTCGCGCACGCGTGGAACCTCTTGAAGTACCTTCGTAAATTGATCAGTTTTCCCTTGATCCTTGAGCTGAGAATACAGATTAGACAGCATCCCGCCGGGAACCTGATATAGCAGTGTGTTTACATCCACACCCAGCATTTTTTCGCTCATGAGGCCGCTTGATAGATATTTTTCCCGAAGCGGACGAAAATAATCCGCAATTTCAGATAAAGCAGCCATATCAAGGCCGGTATCATAGGGCGTGTTCTTCAGCGTGGCCACAATGGGTTCGGTGGCGGGCTGGGAGGTGCCAAGTGCCAAGGGCGACATGGCAGTATCGATTACATCGATGCCGGCTTCCACCGCTTTTAAATAAGTCATTGAACCGACGCCGCTGGTATAATGTGTGTGCAGCTGCAAGGGGATTTTGACGGCTTTTTTCATTTCGGAAACCAAATCATATGCTTCGTAAGGAACCAAAAGACCGGCCATATCCTTGATGCAAATGGAATCTGCACCCATTTCCTCTAGCTGCTTTGCCATAGTGACAAAGGACTGGATATTGTGCACGGGGCTAATGGTATAGCATACAGTTGCCTGTACATGTCCTTTTTCTTTTTTGCCAGCATCGATGGCCGTCTTTAAGTTACGCACATCGTTTACTGCATCAAAAATACGCAAAATGTCAATGCCATTTGCAATTGATTTTTGCACAAAATAAGCAACCACATCATCGGCATAATGCCGATAGCCTAAAATATTCTGGCCACGGAACAGCATCTGTAATCTGGTATTTTTCGCTTTGTCTTTGATTTTTCTCAGACGCTCCCACGGATCCTCATTTAAGAAACGAAGGCAGGCATCAAAGGTGGCCCCTCCCCACGCTTCTAAGGAATGGTAACCTATCTTATCCAGTTTTTCCACGATGGGCAGAATATCTTCTATCGTCATTCTCGTGGCAATGAGAGATTGATGTGCGTCTCTTAATACCGTTTCGGTAATTCCAACTCGTTTAGCCATTGTTAAACCTCCTATATCAATTTATTTTGCATACATGGCAAGGAATACGCCGGCGGCAACCGCCGAACCGATAACCCCTGCCACATTCGGGCCCATGGCATGCATGAGCAAAAAGTTTGAAGGATTTTCCTTCTGCCCCACCACTTGGGATACCCGTGCCGCCATGGGAACAGCAGATACACCGGCCGAACCAATGAGGGGATTGACCTTGCCGCCGGTTGCAATATACATCAGCTTCCCAAACAATACGCCGCCTGCGGTGCTGATAGCAAATGCGACCAAACCTAAGCCAATAATCATCAGGGTTTCAGGCTTTAAGAAGGTGTCTGCCTTTGCGGTTGCGCCTACGGTTACTCCTAAGAAAATGGTGACAATATTAATCAATTCATTTTGCGAGGTTTTGCTCAGTCTTTCCACAATGCCCGTTTCTCTAAACAGATTGCCCAACATCAGCATGGCAATGAGGGGAGCCGCATCGGGTATGATGGCAATAACAATAATGGATACAATGATGGGAAATAGAATTTTTTCCGTTTTGCTTACGGGTCTGAGCTGTTCCATCACTGTCATTCTTTCTTTTTTCGTGGTGAGTAGTCTCATAATCGGGGGCTGGATAATGGGCACAAGCGCCATATAAGAATACGCCGCAATGGCAATGGCCGGCAGAAGAGCCGGTGCCAAGGTTTTCGTTACGTAAATGGCAGTGGGTCCGTCCGCTCCGCCGATAATACCGATGGAAGAGGCTTCATTAAATCCAAACTGAGCCAGCCCCATATCACCCAAGATAATTGCACCCAAAAAGGTTGCAAATACGCCAAGCTGTGCCGCTGCACCCAAAAGGATGCTTTTGGGGTTGGCAATGAGCGGTCCAAAATCCGTCATGGCACCAATGCCAAGGAAAATGAGCGGCGGATATATGCCAAGCTTTACGCCTAAATACAAAATATCAAATAAACCACCGTTTTTGAGAATGTTATTAAAATCAACGTCCTGACCCACAAACCATTCGGGGTGCATAATGCCAATATCGCTTGCAAAGGGCATATTGGCAATGAGCATTCCAAACGCAATGGGCAGTAAAAGTAGCGGTTCGAATTTTTTCACAATAGCAAGGTACAAAAGTACACAAGCAATAAAAATCATCAGCAGCATTCCCCACCAGTTTGGGGAAGCGGCAAGAATTGCAATGCCGGTTTTTCCAATAAAGCCGACAAATATCTCGTTGATTATGTCAAGCACAGCATGTCCACTCCTTCTTTCATTTGTTTAGGAAAGGGAGATCAATGCATCGCCGGTGTTGACTGCACTGCCCTTGGTTGTATTCACTGCAACAACAGTCGCATCTCTTGGCGCAACAATTTCATTTTCCATTTTCATCGCTTCTAAAATACACAGTACATCTCCGGACTTTACACTGTCTCCGGCTTTTACCTTAATATCTAAGATCGTGCCCGGCATGGGAGATGAAATCACTGTGGCGCCAGCCGGTGCCGGTGCCGCCGCTGGTGCAGCAGGTGCCGCCGGAGCTGTAGGTGCCACTTTTGGTGCTGCCGATGCCGCCGCTACGGGAGTCGGTGCTACCACAGAGCCTCCTGCCCCTATTTCTTCTACCTCTACCTCATAGGAATTGCCGTTTACGGTTATATTAAATTTTCTCATGCAAAAAACCTCCTGTTTCAATTTAAAATCTATTCTCTAAATTTTCTTTTCTAGACACGCTGTTCCATACAGGTGTATTACTTTCTATGCGGCGGTACGACTGAATTTTTAGATTGTACGTGGACCGAAGACCCATACAGGCAGCAGCCGCCGCAGTGAGTACCGCAATGAGCTCTGCTTCCTCTGGCGCCTTATCCACAGCGATGCTCGCTTTAGCGGGCTCGCTTGCCGGCACTGCGCTCATCATATCTTTATTCTTCCTATGAAAAATCGGCCGATATAGCTCCAGCACAATCCACAGGATAACAAGCACAGCAAATACAATGCCAAATCCAATGACCGAAACTCCAAGCGCTTCGTTAAAATTTCCCATTCATAGCCCTCCTTACAGCGGAATATTGCCGTGCTTTTTCGCCGGCCTGGTCTCCCGCTTGGACATCAGCATTTCAAGGGCTGCAATTAAGCGAGGACGAGTGGAATCAGGTTCGATTACATCATCAATATAACCCCTCTTGGCCGCCTCGTAGGGATTCGCGAGCTCGTTTCTGTACTGCTCAATCTTTTCCTGACGAGTGGCAATGGGATTTTCACTACTTTCAATTTCTTTTTTAAATACGATATTGGCCGCGCCGTCCGGGCCCATTACTGCAATTTCAGCAGTTGGCCAAGCATATACCGCATCTGCACCCACATGGCGAGAGCTCATGGCGATATAAGCACCGCCATACGCCTTGCGCACAATAACATTAATCTTTGGTACAGTGGCTTCGCAGTATGCATACAGCAGCTTCGCGCCATGACGAATAATGCCGGAATGCTCCTGAGATACGCCGGGCAGATAGCCGGGCACATCTGTAAAGGTGACTAGCGGAATATTAAACGCATCGCAAAATCTGATAAATCTTGCCGCTTTATCGGAAGAATTCACATCCAAAGCGCCTGCGGCAATCTTTGGCTGATTTGCCACAATACCCACACTGCGGCCGCCAAGCCTTGCAAGACCCACAATAATATTTTGTGCAAATCCCTGATGGATTTCCATAAAGCTTCCGCCGTCCACAATCTCACCGATGAGCTCCAACATGTCGTAAGGCTTGTTTGGCTCGTCCGGCACGATACTCATCAGCTTTTCGGATATGCGGTTGATTTGATCCTCGCTTGCATATTCTGGGCAAGCCTCCAAATTATTGGAGGGCAGGTATGACAACAATCTTTTTATTTCTGCAATGCAGGTTTTTTCATCACTATACTTAAAATGCGCAACACCACTTTGGGTATTGTGCGCAGCCGCGCCGCCCAAAGCTTCTGCCGACACATCCTCGCCGGTAACCGCTTTGATGACCTGCGGACCGGTAATAAACATCTGGCTGGTCTTCTCCACCATAAAAACAAAATCCTGAATGGCGGGAGAGTACACGGCACCTCCTGCACACGGCCCCATAATCACAGCGATTTGAGGAATAACGCCGGAGGAGATGGTATTGCGGAAAAATATCTCGCCAAAGCCGGATAAGGCATCAATGCCTTCTTGAATTCTGGCTCCGCCCGAATCGTTTATACCAATGATCGGTGCACCCATCTTCAGTGCCATATCCATGATTTTGCACATTTTTTTGGCATGCATTTCTCCCAATGAGCCTCCGATAACCGTAAAGTCCTGGGCATATACAAATACCAAGCGACCCTCTACCGTACCATAACCGGTAACGACGCCTTCTGCCGGTGCAACTGTTTTTTCCATCCCAAATTTGGTTCCTCTGTGAGTCACAAAGGCATCTATTTCGATAAAACTGCCTTCATCCATCAGCAGGTCAATTCTCTCGCGCGCCGTAAGCTTGCCAGAGGAATGCTGCTTTTCAATTTTATCTGCTCCGCCGCCCAGTTCCACGATGCTGCGTTTTTGCTGCAGCAATGCAATTTTCTCGTGAGTTGACATATTGTAACAACCATCCCTTTCCGCCTTACACACAAGGCATCTATATTTCGGAAATCATTCCGGTCCTTATGCGGCAATAAACAAAAAACACCGCAATTTCATGGGTAGACATTTTATGATATGCATTACATATATACAAATTAAATTCTCCCCCATTTTCTATATTCCACATGAAACTCCTTTATCCTTCTTTAGATGTAAAAATATATGAAAATGCACAAATTTTATGAAAAAAATAGCTTGCAAATGATAATTCCGACTAACATGCCAACGCCATCTGCCGCTAATGCCGCCGTTACGGTATGCCGAATGTCTTTTATGCCTACTGCACCAAAGTAAACAGCAATGGTATAAAAGGTCGTTTCGGTGGAACCCATCACAACGGAGGCGACCTTACCCGCATAGGAATCCGGTCCATAGTTTTTGAAAATATCCCCCACGATGCCAAGGGAGGCACTGCCCGAAATCGGACGAAGTAGCACCAGTGGCAGTACCGGCGCCGGAAGCCCCACAAAAGAGAGTACCGGAGCCAAGCTGTGTGCTAAAAGTTCAATGGCACCGGATGCCCGAAGCATGGAAACTGCTACCATCAGTCCTACCAGCGCCGGCAGAATTTCCACAACCAGGTGAAGCCCCTGCCGTGCGCCCTCGGTGAAGGCCGAGTATACATCTCTGATGGCGGCAAATCCATATCCGATGATGAGAAGAATCAGCAGAGGGATGATATATACCGGTACATTTTTTAATATGTCCATATTCTTCAGTCCTTTTCATATATTGGTATTTATTCTATACATATATATGAATACAAAGAAAAAGAACACCCACACTTAAAAAAGCTTGGGTGTCCCAGATGATTTTGTCTTTTGAATACGAGTATTATTAACAATGATTATTCCACACCAAAAACCTCGCGAATGGCTGCCGCGCAGCTATCCGTGTCAATTTCGGCCACCAATACGGAAATATCCACCTCTGAGGTGGTAATGAGGCGCACATCTGCTTCGCAGGCCGTAAGTGCATCCAATAATGCGGAAGCAATTCCCGGGGTGTCTGCCATGGCACTGCCATAGACGCACAGCTTGGTATTGCCTGTTCCGATTTGAGCGGATAGTTTCCCCATGCTCTTTTTCAGTCCCCCGATCACCTGCATGGCCTGTGGCAGCTGATTGGCATCAATGGTAAAGGACATGTCATAGTTACTGCCTTTTGTAGGATATGCCTTTGTGATCATGTCAATATTCATGTTCTGTTCCCGAAAGGCATGCAGGACATTCGCCGCACTTCCAATGCCGCCATCAAGTTGCCCCAAGGAAATGAGGCAAATGTTTTCTGTGACTGTAAAACGAGTAATAATGCCTTTCATAAAAAACCCTCCCCGTTGCTGGATTACTCTGCCTCCGATTCTTGGCTGACCAAATCCTGCATATCATATAGTCCTTCCGGTTTATCTTTTAAAAAGAGTGCCGCACGCAGTGCGCCACGTGCAAAGATATTCTTACTGGTGGCACTGTGGGTAATTTCAATAATTTCATTGTCTCCCGCAAAGAGTACCGTATGCTCTCCCACAATACTGCCACCTCGCACCGCGTGAATGCCAAGTTCCTTTGACGAACGCTTTTTCCTTGCAGAGTGGCGGTCGTATACATATTCAATCTCATATGGCATCACCTCGCTGATCGCATCCGCAATGGCCAGTGCCGTGCCGCTGGGAGCATCAATTTTTTGATTGTGATGCTTTTCGATGATTTCCATATCAAATTCTTCCCCAATGAGAACAGCTGCCTTTTTCACCAGTTCAATCATGAGGTTAACACCAAGGGACATATTCGCCGAAAAGAACACCGGCAAGGTTTTGGCCAGCTCCTTTAACCGAAAAACCTGCACAGAGGAAAGGCCTGTCGTACACATCACGAGCGGCATTTTTCTGCTTGAAGCAAAGTTAATCAGATTGTCAAAGGCGGCAGGATGGGAAAAATCAATGACTACATCCGCCTCCTCTTTGCAATCGGACGGCACTGTGTAGACTGGAAACGCACACGTACATGGCGAAATATCAAGCCCGGCCACAATGCTTGCTTCCGGCATATCTTGCACCATATCTGCAATGACCTTCCCCATTTTTCCTGCGCATCCGCTAAGTATTATTCTCGTCATCAGTTTGCTCCCCAATTTTTATTTTGTAAGTCCATATTCACCCAGTATATTTTTAAGCTTTTCTAGGTTTTTGCCTTCCATCTCGCACAGAGGCAGCCGTAGATTTCCCACTTCAAAGCCCATCAAATTCAGTGCTGTCTTCACAGGAATGGGATTGACCTCCATGAATAGCGCATTGATGAGCCTGAGCATAGATAGTTGAATTTCCCTGCTTTTTTCAATATTGCCATCAAAGAAATACTGACAAATATCGTGTGTCTCTTGCGGACAGATATTCGCAAATACGGAAATGACACCTTTCGAGCCCAGTGAGAGCATCGGAAGGATAATATCGTCGTTGCCGGAATACATGTGCAATTCATCACCACAACGGGCGGCAATTTCACTGGCGAGGGAAAAATCTGCCGAGGCTTCTTTTGTCGCCACAATATTAGGTACCTTTGCCAGCTCACAGTATGTATCAATGGAAATGGTCATTCCGGTTCTTGGGGGTACATTGTATAAAATGACCGGAATATTCACTGCATCCGCCGTTGCGGAAAAATGGTTCACCAGTCCGGTTTGGGTGGTTTTGTTATAATACGGAGTGACCAGGAGCAGGGCAGAGGCGCCCATATGCTCTGCTTCTTTGGAAAGCTCTATGCCATGGCGGGTATCGTTACTGCCCGTGCCGGCAATTACAGGCACTCTTCCATTTGTATGCCGAATAGCAAACCGAATTACTTCCAAATGCTCTTTGTCGGGCATGGTGGCGGACTCTCCCGTGGTGCCGCACACCACGATGGCATCTGTTCCGTTTTGAATTTGAAAATCAATCAGCCGGCCAAAAGCTTCATAATCTGTTTCATATCCGTTATAGGGCGTGATGATGGCAACGCCCGAGCCGATAAAAGGAATTTTTTTCATGGTTTTTTTTAGCCTCACCTTCATACTGATTTAGGGTACCTCTAAAAACTCCGGACGAGCGAAATTGCGAGGGATTTTTTCGTATCGCAAGGAAGAAAAACTCGCAAATACGATATGTATTTAAGGCGTTTTGCTGACGAAGCAATACGGAAAAAGAACCGCAAGGCTCGCCGCCCAGGGTTTTTAGTGGTGCCCTTTAGATATATCCTTTGGCACACAAAAGCTCCGCTGCCAAAACAGCGCCGCCCGCCGCGCCTCTGAGTGTATTGTGGGATAATGCCACAAATTTGATATCGTATTGATTATCCTCTCGCAGTCTGCCGATGGACACCGCCATACCGTTTTCCAAATTGCGGTCAAGCAAGGTTTGCGGACGGTTATCCTCTTCAAAATAGTGCAAGAACTGCTTGGGTGCTGAGGGTAGCTGTAGCTTCTGCGGCTCTCCTTCAAAGCTTACCCATCTTTGAATAATTTCTTCCTTGCTGATTTTTTGGTCAAAGGAAGCAAATACCGCCGCCATATGTCCGTCGCTTACCGGTACACGAATGCATTGAGCTGTAAACAGCGGACTGCTTGCAGGAACAATGGCATCTCCTTTAATCTTCCCCCAAATTTTCAGTGGTTCTTTTTCGGATTTTTCTTCCTCCCCACCAATGAACGGAATGACATTGTCAAGCATTTGCGGCCATGTATCAAAGGTTTTTCCGGCGCCTGATATTGCCTGATAGGTACAGCAAGCCACCTTTGTGATGTTTAAATCCATTAAAGGATGAAGCGCCGGAACATAGCTTTGCAAAGAACAGTTCGATTTCACTGCCACAAAACCTTTTTTTGTACCCAATCTTTTTCTCTGCTTCACAATAATTTCCGCATGATGAGGGTTGATTTCCGGAATGATCATCGGTACATCAGGTGTATACCGATGGGCACTATTGTTGGATATGACAGGGCATTCCGCCTTGGCATATCGCTCCTCCAGCGCTTTAATCTCATCCTTTTTCATATCCACGGCGCAGAATACAAAATCCACCGCCGAAGCGATTGCCTCAATATCCTCTGTGGCATCCAAAATAACCATGTTTTTTATCTTTTCAGGAATAGAAGTAGGCATTGCCCATCTACCCTTTACCGCTTCCTCATACGTAAGTCCTTTGGAACGAGCACTGGCAGCCAGAGTGGTTACCGCAAACCATGGGTGATTTTCCAAGAGGGAAACAAACCGCTGCCCCACCATTCCCGTTGCACCTACGATACCTACATTGTACTTTTTCATCATTTTCATCCTCTCTCCTATTTCCATATATATGCGTAAAAATAAAATGAAAGACCGATTCAAAAGAACCGGCCGTAACAGCATTTTGTACATAAAAATACAGTCACGGATAGCTCTCCATCAACATGTGATGACAGTTCCATGGCTGTTTGCCATAAGAACCAGAACATATACAGGGAGTGTATATACCCTTCGGCGGTTTCCCCTTCCAGCTGCCCTCACAAAGCCTCCCGCTCTCTTGCAACTTACTTTTGAACCCCGCACCTCTATCTCGTATTATCACTTATTTTAACACATTTTTATCTCCATGTCAATTATTTTTTTATGTTATTTTGCACCAGCAGCTTCTGCGTGCATACGATCCTAAAACCTTCTCCCACCCTCCTCGCTGGCAACTCCCGTAATAAATCCATCCAATGCCGGATCTAATAAATCCGCAGCAATCACCTTGCCGCGATATGTAAATACATGGCCGGCAATTTCCTTGCCTACGGGATGATTGGTAATGACGCAGCGATAGCGCTTTATCTTTTTGCCCATGTATGGCGAAATATCAAATCCTGACTTTTTCTGTATTTCGTTGTAGTCGTGATAAATTACATCCATTTTTGGCGGAAATGTGATACAATCAATTTCGCAACGGGAAATATCAGCTTCCCAGCCATAACTTGCAAAAAACTCCTTCACATCACGAACACTTCCAATTTGGTAGCCTATCTCTTCACCGAGGAGAAGAAATGACGAGGTGAGGATGGATAACAGCAGCAAAAGGCCGATGGCAATCTTGCCCCCCTGATTGATGTTCATAACCAGACCCTCCTTTTTTCAGTTCCAACTGTAAACGCCTTCTATGGATA
>CAZQDP010000035.1:0-24146 GCA_964592375.1 uncultured Eubacteriales bacterium
TTTTCTGAATTTCATTGTAGTCGCGATATATGACATCCATTTGTGGCGGAAACACCATGTAATCTATTTCGCAACGGGAAATATCAGCTTCCCAGCCATAGCCTGCAAAAAACTCCTTCACATCAATAGCACTTCTGATTTGGCATCCTATCTCTTCACCGAGGAGAAGCAATGACGAGGCGAGGATGGATAACAGCAGCAAAAGGCCAATGGCAATCTTGCCTCCCTGATTTATTTTCATAACCAGACCCTCCTTTTTTCAGTTCCAACTGTAAACGCCTTCTATGGATACAGTATATTCAAGCGGACTTGCAGTATATGTACTTTGTTTTTCAAAAGCTGCTCTCCCGCTGAATTGACATCCCATTTTTGCCATCCACTACATAGCAACGATACTGTTTTTATGCAAATTGTATTTTACTCATAATTTTCATTATTTCTGTGCTAAATGTGCATAACTCTGTTGAAAACCTTGTGAAATTGGCATTTTGCCCTGTGCATAACCTTGCTTTTTCAGTTGACATAAAGGGAAATGTAAACTTTATGTAAAAAACTTGTCGAATGTTGGCGTGAGCTTTTTACATAAAAGTGTACTTAAACAGCATTTTGTTTCTTGCTTTTGGAAAGCCATGCGCTTATGATTTTTTTCTATTCATCTGACACATGTCGATTGACTTGAGGTCTCAAACATGCTACAATATCCCTCAAAGGAAGTGATCTACGTGCGACTGGATAAATTGGTGGCAGACTGCGGAATAGGAAGCCGCAAGGAGATTAAACAAATGCTTCGATCCGGCAGAATTACGGTGGATGGAGCGGTTGTGAAAGACGGCGCTACGCAGGTAGATCCGGCCTCTGCGCTTGTCGTGGCAGATGCACAGCTACTGGAGTATCGGCAGTTTGTTTATTTAATGATGAACAAGCCGGCCGGTGTTGTCAGTGCCACCAGGGACAATCACTTTCAAACAGTGATCGATTTGGTTCCGCCCAAGTTTTCCCATTATGACCTTTTCCCCGCCGGCCGGCTGGACAGAGATACAGA
This sequence comes from uncultured Eubacteriales bacterium, assembly GCA_964592375.1. Lineage (GTDB taxonomy): Bacteria > Bacillota > Clostridia > RUG12999 > RUG12999 > CAZQDP01. The sequence continues at coordinate 1,043 of CAZQDP010000035.1, forward strand.
AGGGCTTTTACTCATTACCAATGACGGAGCCATGGCACATCGTCTTCTTTCTCCTCGCAGTCATGTGCCAAAGGTGTATATCGCCGTACTGGATCTGCCGGTAGTGCAAAGCGATGTGGACACCTTTTTGGCAGGGATTGTTTTAGACGATGGATATCTTACCCTGCCGGCAACGCTTAGTGGCTATTCGCAGGAGGAGTTGCACATGGCCAAAGTAACCATTATGGAGGGCAAATTCCACCAGGTGAAACGAATGTTTGCGGATGTAGGCAAAAAGGTACAGCATTTAAAGCGTGTTTCCTTTGGAGGGCTCACTCTGGATCCCACCATGATGCCGGGAGATGTAAGAGAGCTGACGAAGGATGAGCTTGCCGCTCTTGAAGGGCAAGCGTAGAAAAACCGACACAGCACCATCTCTTTTCATCATGCCTGCGCATCGCTTGACCAATCGGGTTTGGTGTAGCACGATGCAATAGAAGGGTGAAAAGAAAAGAAAAAAAATAAATACAGCTTAAAGATGATACGTGCTGTGCAACAAATGAACAAATATCAACCAAGCTGTATTTATAAAGAATACTGTACTATTGATAACAAGGCAATGTCAAGGGAAAATGATAGGTGCAGAAAGATAGAATGATGCAAAGCTACTCAAGTTCGCCCTGTGATGATTATAAAAATAGAAATTATTCCTCTAAAGTAAACTTCCATATGCAATTATACGCTTCGTCTGTAACATCCGGATGACAGCTGACTGCTTCTGTATTAAATCTTTCATCTATTGTCTTTGCGAACATTCCATACTCGACTATTCCAACTGATTTGCAAGGGAAATAAGGCAAGTTTTTTCTCCGTCTTGCTTCTTGCACCCTGCATGTTTTGACTTTATATACAAGCACATTATCACTATCCTGTATGATTTGATCTTCATTTAGGGAAGCATACAGTCTAAAACCAAGTGCCTTTTTGAGGCCATTTATTCCGGATTTTTCACCAAGGCATAAGAACGTCATCAGTCGCTTTGCCTCAATTACGGTAAATATGCTCCATGCTTCCCTGTCCATATCCATAGCCGCATCCATACCATACCTTCCTTCAATGGATTGAAACCATAGGCCGTCGTGAGCAAGCCAATTCTTTGCATATATCTGATTGAGTTCCAGTAATGCTTCTTTGGACAGTTCATCTATGCAATTTGCGTTTTTCATGTCAGTAACCTCTTTTATTCTCTTATTTCTTTTATGCAAATAGGGTATATCCTTCCATCCGTTCTATGCTTTACATTGGCTTTATGGCATTTTGGTAAATCTCATTTCTTTGCGCTTTTGTCAGCAACTTATCCGTAATATACGCAATGAGTGCAATGCCGGGTATATCTATCAGAAACCTGGTGAGCATAAACTTCCACCCCATTGCAGTGGATTCAAAAAGTAGCATTGGAATTTTTGTCGTTGACCATGCTCCGATAAAGATTAGGACATTTGAAAATTTCGTTCCTTTATTGAGCAAAACTCCTGCAACCGGAAATGCTGCATATAAGGGGCCTGCTGCCGCTGATCCAAGAAAAAACGCCAATATGATACCAAGCATACCGGATTCCTCGCCCATGTATTTTATCATAACATCCCTTTGCACCCATACGTCAAGCAATCCGAGCAGAATAAAAATGGGCGGCAATACGGATAGCATTTCCAAGACATTGGAATAGGTGATGGATACTGACTTCTTTCCTAATTCCGGATATAGAAATATAAAAACCACATTGACAAGTAGAAGAATAAAGGCAAATTTATATCTATTCATTACATTTTTCATTTTAACACCACCCCTATTACAGCCGCTACAATGAACGAGAACAAGAAAGCGGATATGTTTCGTACAATGGTCGCTTTCATGCCGAAGTATTTGGCCTCGAGTGGCATGGTGACAACACCTACCATCATGAGTGTGGAGAGAAATACCGCAATCTGCATAAATCCTGCGCCATTTTGCAGCAGGGCCGAGCCCAGTGGAAATGCTACAAAACCGGGAATTAAGGTAATAGAGCCAATGATTCCTGCCAATAGCATTCCAATGATTCCAGATTTTTGACCAATTACTTTCGATATTGCTTCCGGTGATAATACTGCAAGCATAATCCCAATGAGCACAATAATTGTAATAAACTGCGGTAAAATATTTTCAAACGATTTCCAAGCCTTCATCAGCACTTGCTTTGTTTTTCCTTTGTCACACGCGAATGACACGATAAGCAAAGCACCACATAAAACATAAAGGGTAACCGTAAACATTCCAACACCTCCCTTATTTTTAGTGCTCGCCGCAACTGTCTTGATTTTCATGTTGATGACAAACCGATCCCGTAGATTTGAGATCGCCTTGCAAGTATCGCTCTGCCGCCTCCTGGGCAGATCCGGTGGCGCCAACAATTACCCTTATTCCTTTTTCGTTAAAAATTTCAATGGCACCTCCACCCATTCCACCGGAAATGATCACCTTTACATTCATATCGTTTAGGAAATTCGGCAGAAATCCTGGCCTATGCCCTGGGTTAGGAATAGACTCCTTCTTAACAATTTGATTGTCCCTTGTTTCAAAAATCCAAAAGTTCTCACAATGTCCAAAATGCCCCGCAACCATTTCCCCTTCACTTGCAACTGCAATTTTAATCATCTTCATTCTCCTTCTTTTTATTTTTTTCACTGAGTTGGCAAAATACTGAATATACCTCCGGAATTGCTTTTTCCGCGCTTATTGGTCTTAATCTTTTATCCGTCCACGCATGCATTGTTTTCCCTGTTGCCAAAAGCGTATTGTTCTGCACATGATAAACCTGATATACAAAGCCTATGCGTACGCGAGTCAGTATACTCAGTCTTGTGATAACCACAATTTCATCTTCCGCCTTTGCAGGAGCAATAAACCTGCAATTCATTTCATATAAAGGAAGTAATATTCCCATTGCCTCAATTGTTGAATTGGAAAACCCGGCACTTTTTAAAAAGTCGAATCTGCCCGCTTCAAACCATACTGCATAGTTGGAATGATGAACAATTGCCATTTGATCCGTTTCTGCATATCTTACGGTAAAAGATGTTTTTGTTTCCATATCACTCATCTCTTTTCTCATATTTTCTCATGATTAATCGCACAGGCAACCATGATGTGTTTACGCTTTGTCTCCTGCAAGTAGCGCCACTATACCATTCATCCAATCACCATCCACCATTTCAATCATTCCTCGGTCGCAAGCTGCCGCTGTTTTAGGATCAATCGGAATGTTTGCAAGCACAGAAAGTCCCAAATTATTTGCTACCTCATCTATTTTGCTCTCGCCAAAAAGTTTGATTTTCTCGCTGCAGTTTGGACACGCAACATAGCTCATATTTTCAACAATTCCAAGAATAGGTATATTCATCATCTTTGCCATTTTTACAGCTTTCCCCACAATCATAGAAACCAGCTCCTGTGGTGAGGTTACAATGATAATACCATCCACAGGAATGGATTGAAACACAGTTAAAGGTACATCCCCGGTGCCGGGTGGCATATCGATAAACATAAAATCTATCTCTCCCCATAGCACATCCGTCCAAAACTGTTTGACGGTATTTGCGATGATGGGTCCTCTCCAAACAACCGGGTCTGTATCATTTTCCAGAAGTAGATTGACAGACATAATCCCTATACCAGTTTTGCTTTTGCTTGGAAATAACCCAATTTCACTGCCCTGCGCTTTTTCCGTAATGCCAAAGACCTTCGGAATGGAGGGCCCCGTAATATCCGCATCTAAAATGGCCGTGCTGTATCCGTTTCTTGCCATCAGCACGGCAAGCATGGATGTGACAAGTGATTTTCCGACGCCGCCTTTTCCGCTGACGATTGCGATTACTTTCTTGATATTACTCATGTCGTGTGGCTTTTCTAAAAAATCTGTTTCCTGCGATTTTCTATCACTGCACACCTCGCTGCAGTCGCCACATTTGTTGTTGCAATTCTCACTCATTTTGATTACTCCTTTGTTATTCAATTTATATATGCAAAGCACTGCCGGCAGATAGATATTGGATTTTTTCATCCAACACTGCACGGAAAGTGTTATATGTATCAAGTCCGGTACAATGACAGGTAAAATACTTTGAACCGCTCTTATTCAGTTTGTCTGCTATGTTGCTTAGCATCTTTAGAGTTTGCTCTGTCCTTCTGCCCAAGTTTTGCAAATGAAAGCCTCCGATGATGGCCTCCATCGGTTTGCCTTTCAGCCCAGTGGCGTAGCTACCAATGTTTGTAATTCCCCGATGCGCACAGCCTGCTACTAAATAAAACGTTTCTTCTTGGGTAATAATGAGGCTTTGCTCATGGTCAAAAAAGTCCGCTATCATTGTATTTGAATTTTTTTTGAATAAGTTGTCATTGATATTTGCCATGAAATCATCCCCTGTCATACCGGAAATAAGTTCTAATTCATCGTCAATTTTTACATGCCCAAAAGTGTATATCAATCTTTCATTGTCTTTTAATGCTTTATCAAGCCCGATATGCTCATATGCATTTTCTGCCCGCAGTGCATAATGCTTGCCAAATGCATTTTGATGAATGTATATTGTAGCCTTATGGTTGATGGATAAAAAGGCGCGCAGCCCCCCACCATGGTCAATATGCCCATGCGAAATGATAACTGTGTCAATATCTTCTAAATCAACATCTAATTTCTTCGCATTTTGAGCAAACAAGTCGCTTTGCCCCAAGTCAAATAAAAGTTTGTGTTTTTTTGTCTGAATGTATAAACAAAGTCCATGCTCACAAGCAAAGTCATTCGATATTGCCGTGTTTTCAATCAAGGTCTTCAAAATCATCTTTTTGCACCTCCTGCAAAATGTGCAAAGGTTTTTTCATACACCCTTTTTATCGCTTCGGCCGCTGCGCAATCCGTTCCAATGATGCAATCGCCTTTGCTAAGCGCCGTCATCACATGATAATCATATGGTATCCTGCCGACATACAGCAATTCTTGCGCTTGGCACAGCTTTTCAATTTTAATCGTATTTTCTATATTGGTATCATACTTATTAACACAAACAACAATCATTACATTGAACTTTTTGGCTGTAAGTATAATTCTCTCCATATCACTGATGCCACAGCGTGATGGTTCGGTAACAACAAGCACCATATCAACACCAGCAAGGGATGCAATGACTGGGCAACCTATACCGGGGGAGCCGTCAATAATGGCAAACTCTGCACTGTCTTTTGCGACATTTAACTGCTGTTTGACCTGTGTCACCAATTTGCCCGATGTTCCGCTACCCATTTTTAGCTGAGCCGTTGAAAAAACAGCTTCGCTTTGATAGAGCATACACTCTCCGGCAACAAAAGGGGAAATCTGTATAGCCCCCTTAGGACAAGTAGCCTCGCAAACGCCGCAACCTTCACAGGCATATGCATCAACCCGATATGCGGCGTTATCTCTTTGGATGGCATCAAAACGACAATTCTTTTCGCATATTCCGCATAAATTGCATTTTTCTGATGCAATGATGGCTTTGCCTAAACCATTATAATTTGAACGCAAGGGCTCGGTTTCTTGTGCCATAATCAGGTGCAAATTTGGTGCATCCACGTCGCAGTCGGCGTAAGCTTTGGCATGGGACAGCTTAATAAAAGCGCCTGCAATCGTTGTTTTTCCTGTGCCGCCCTTTCCACTTAAGATGAGCAAACTTTTCACCCTTGCACCTCCTTTGACACTTTGCTATACATTTCAATGAACAAGTCTTTGTATTTTGACATTTCTCTTGCCGCTATCTGACCGTTGGAATTCATGTCTCCTATTTCTCGACTGAATGGAATTTTTTCAAGAATGGGAATATTGTGCCGAATACAAAATTCTTCAGAAGGATTATCTGCCTCATTACACTGATTTAAAACTACCCCAAACGGCTTGCCAAAAAGTCCCACAAGTTCATACACCATATTTAAGTTATGAGCACCGAAAATGGTAGGCTCTGCAACCAAGATGCAGTAATCAGCCTCCTTCACACTTTCCATGACAACACAAGCACTCCCGGGCGGGCAATCAATGATACTATCATTTTCCTCCAGCGATAGACCTGCAATCAGCGTTTTGATAATGGGTACTCCGGATGCTTCTCCCGTATTTAGCTCTCCCGTTACAACCTTTACATTTTCTGAAAAGCCGGTTTCAATTTTTCCAATTTCCTTTTTTCTCTCCGAGTATGCCATTTGAGGGCATAAAAGAATACACCCTCCGCAGGAATGGCAGATATCCTCAAATATCATCACTTTCCCGCCGACATGCACAAGTGCATTAAATTTACAGAAATCAACGCATTTTCTGCAGCAGGCACATTTGGCATGATCAATCACCGGAATACGGACTGTTACGCTTTGTGTCTTTATTTCCTGAGGCCGAAAGAAAAGACGGCCATTTGGCTCTTCCACATCACAATCAACATAGACTGCATTTGGCAAAGCTGCGGCGAGATTTACCGATACAAAGGTCTTCCCCGTGCCGCCCTTGCCGCTTAGCACTGCTATTTTCATTTTGCAGAGCCTCCATGATGATGAAATCCTGCATGAATTTCATTGAGCAGTGTAAGGGCCCCATCCAGGTATGCTTCCATATTGTCTTTTACCGAATCATTGATTGCTTTATAGATTTGAATATTTGCAATTTTTAACACCGCCGCCGCATTTTCGCCGCAGCGTGGGGTAATAAGCGCCCCCACCCCTTCGTCCACAAGTGCCTGTGCGGCCTTTATTCCAGCCCCGCCTTGACTTGCCACTGCACTATTGTCCAAAAAAGTACTTTCCTTCGTATCTGTATTGTAGATGAAAAAAAACGGCGCCCTCCCAAACGAAATGCAAATTGTTGACGTTCTATTTTTATCCTCTACCGGCATGGCTATTTTCATCTTTTCTCCCACTTTCATTATTTTTCTTTTTATAATCTATCACTGCATAACGCAAAGCACTCACTCCAAGATTAGAACAATGTTCCTTGCCTTGTGGCAAGCCATCTAGCGCTTCTATGATATCGTTCTGCTCAATACGCATTGCTTCCTCCAAGGTTTTCCCTTTTGCCAGTACTGATGTTACGCTTGATGTAGCAATGGATGCACCGCATCCAAAAACAAGATAGCTCATTTCCTCAATAACATTGTTTTTTACTTTAATATAAACAATGATATAATCCCCACAGGATGGATCTCCACAGCTTCCTTCCCCATCTGCATCGGGCATACTGTACGCATTTTGGGGGCACAAAAAATGTTCTAACACCTTATCCGAATATATTATACTCCCCCCTCATCCCCATGTTCTGCAGGCCCGCTGCCATAACGATGCTGTGCACAGCCACCACAGTTGCAGGATTTTTCAAGCCCGGCACATAGCAGATAATCTCCGCCCTCTATTTTTAGCACCTTTCCGTTAACCAGTGATTCAGAGAGCTTGTATCTTGCATCATTATAAATTCGTTGAACCGTTGTGCGCGCGATATTCATTTGCACAGCGGCCTCTTCCTGCATATACCCCTGCAAATCAATAAGCCGGATGGTTTCAAACTCTTCAATACTCATCGTAATTATACTTTCATCAATATTGTTTGTATGAAGAGGCCCGTATAAATTGTTCCGTGGCATACAGCATACCTTTCTCCACTTTCTTGGTCTTGGCAAATACATTCACCTCACTTTCTTTTTTTTACAGCTCATCCTCTGCTCATTTCAAGCAAATTCGAAAAGACCCATTTCGTCTCTTTTGGGTATAAAAATTACTTCATAATAGTTTTGAACATATGTCATTAACCATTATTATAGCACGTTTCGGATATATGTCAATAACTTTTTTTAATTTTTTAAAAAATATAAAGAAAAGCGATAAAATTCTTGACAAGTATTCACTTTTTTGATACAATTAATGTGATATATTAACATATCAATGTTCAAAACTAACATTTATGGGGTTGAATTTGACGCAAGGTGGTGATCTGGTGAAACATTCAAGGATAGATACGGTAAATCAGTATATTCAAAAAAACAAGGAAGTAAAGATTAGCGAGCTTGAGCAGGTTTTCCCGGATGTGTCCGGCATGACTCTACGCCGTGATCTCGCTCTGTTGGAGCAACGTGGTGATATCATCCGAATTCGTGGCGGCGCAAGATCCATCGCTTCTTTGTCCTTGCGAATGATTAAAGAGGAAGATTACAATCTGCGCGTTGTGGAGAATAGTGAGCTGAAGCAATCTGTCGCAGAAAAAGCGTTATCGTTTGTTGAAAAAGGGCGTTCTCTTTATTTGGATGCCGGCACAACACTCATGTCTTTTGCCTCTGTATTTCCCGAGCAGTTCCCTTCCTTTGTGCTGACAAGTGCACCCAATATTGCACTGGAGCTTATTCGAAAGCAAGGCGTTACCGTTACCCTCGTGGGCGGGCAGTTATCCAATGAGAACATTTCCATTTCCGGTGCCAATTCCATTGACTTCGTTAAAAATATTAATATTGATATTGCATTCATGGGCACCTCCGGCTTTTCGCTGGATAGTGGATTTACCACGGGAAATTTTAACGAATGTGAACTCAAGCGCTATATTATTCGCAAGGCACGTAGGGTCATTATGCTCATGGATAGCTCTAAGCTCGATCAGAACATGCTCTTTACCTTTGCACATTTAAAGGATATTGATGTGATCGTTTCTGATGGCAATCTCGCTCCGGGCATGGTGGGAGCCTGCGAAAAAGCAAAAATACAAATTGTATAGCCCTATAAAACAAAAAAACACACGCGGCATTCGCCTTTATGGCGAAACATGATGAATGGAGGAATACGTAACATGCGCACAAAAGCAATCAGACTGTATGGTAAAAGCGATTTGCGATTGGAAGAGTTTGATCTTCCTAGCATTGCAAAGGATGAAATTTTAGCGAAGGTGATTTCAGACAGTATTTGTATGTCGTCCTATAAAGCGGCAATTCAAGGCCCCGATCACAAACGGGTGCCGGATGATGTCGCACAAAATCCTGTCATTATCGGGCATGAATTTTGTGGCGAAATTGTGGAGGTCGGCGAAAAATGGGCAGATGCATTTAAGGCGGGCCAGAAGTTTTCTATACAACCTGCCATCAATTATAAAGGAAGCTTGGATGCCCCGGGTTATTCCTTCCCCTACATAGGTGGAAACGCTACCTACATCGTCATTCCGGCTATGTTTATGGAGGAAGGCTGCCTTCTGCCGTATGACGGCGAAGCGTTTTTCTATGGTTCCTTAGCAGAGCCCATGAGCTGTATTGTAGGCGGCTATCATGCCAATTACCACACCAAAGCTGGTGTATATACGCACACTATGGGAATCAAAGAAGGTGGCGCTTGTGCCATTTTAGCAGGTGCCGGCCCCATGGGTATTGGCGCCATCGATTACGCAATACACTGCGACACAAAGCCGTCCCTTTTGGTGGTAACCGATATTGATACGCCAAGAATTAATCGAGCCCAGCAGATTTTATCCACGGAGGAAGCGGCTAAAAATGGAGTGAAGCTCATTTATATCAATACCGCCGAATTAGAAGACCCCATCGCCACGCTCATGGAATTGACCGGTGGTAAGGGCTATGACGATGTTTTTGTGTATGCTCCCGTGAAGCCGGTTGTGGAACAAGGCGATAAAATATTAGCATATGATGGTTGCCTGAATTTCTTTGCAGGTCCTACCAATCCTGCTTTTTCTGCTGAATTTAATTTTTATAATGTACATTACAGTGCCACCCATATTGTAGGGACCAGCGGCGGCAATACAGATGATATGATTGAATCTTTAAAAATGATGGAGGAGAAAAAGATTGATCCCTCTGCGATGATTACCCACGTTGGCGGGATGGACAGTGCAATTGAAACCGTTCTCAATCTGCCAAAAATACCGGGTGGCAAAAAGCTGATTTATACCCACATCAGTATGCCGATGACAGCCATTGTGGATTTCGAATCCCTTGGCAATACAGACCCCATATTGAAGACGCTTTTTGAAATTGTATCTGCGAACAACGGCCTGTGGTGTGCCAAGGCGGAACAATACCTGCTTGCCAATGCAAAGCCCATATAAGGAGGCGCACACATGAGCTTATCTGAACTTGTTAAAATCAGCAACCGCTACGGCACAACTCCCGGCTACGTTCTCGCCGGCGGTGGAAATACTTCTTATAAAGATGATCAGTATTTATATGTGAAAGGATCGGGCACAACCCTTGCGGATATTACCGCAGATGGCTTTGTCAAAATGGATCGCTCGGCCCTTTCCCTCATTTGGAGTACTGCCTTGCCCGAAGAGGATGCAGGCAGAGAAGCTTGCGTACTGGAACTTTTGATGGATTCTCGCGCAAAAGGTGAATATCACAAGCGCCCTAGCGTGGAGACCTCGGTACATGATCTGCTGCCAGGTGCCTATGTGGTACATCTTCATCCTGCACTTGTAGGTGGCCTTGTCTGCTCTGTAAAGGGAGGGGCACTAACCAAAACACTTTTTGGGGATGATGCGATTTATTTGGGAGCAACCAAGCCCGGCTACTCCTTGGCGGCCGCCATCCGTGAAAAATCCTCCTTGTTTGGCAAAAGCGGCATCTTGCTCATTGAAAATCACGGTATTTTTGTATGGGCGGATGAACCTTCTCAGATTGATCATTATTATGACAAGGTGATGGGTACGCTTCGGGGCGCGCTCACTGCGGGCAATTTCGATCCTTCGTCCGCACCTACAGACAGAAAGAGAGCGGCACTGCTAGCTCCCGTCATTCGTATGATGCTAAAAAGCGGCGATACTTCTATCGTAACCTTTGGAGAAAATAAGAGTCTGCTTGCGTTTTTAGCGGACGAGAAATCCTTTGCGCCCATTGCTAGACCATATACGCCCGATCACATTGTATACTGCGGCGCGGCACCCTTGTATGTTGGATTTTGCGAGGACATGGATGCACAGTATGCTGCGCTTGGCAACGCCATTGAAGGCTACAAAGCAAAATACGGCAGCGCACCAAAGGTCATTGCCGTGCAGGGCTTGGGTATTTTTGCCCATGGCAACACAAAAAATGCTACGGATACCATTCTTGCTCTGTTTATGGACAATGTGGAAATTGCAGTCTATACCAAAAGCTTTGGTGGCCATCAGTTTATGGACAGTGCAATGGAAGCTTTTATTCGCAATTGGGAAGCAGAAAGCTATCGCCAAAGCGTTGCCGCCACAGCTACAAGTAAACGAATTAATGAAAAAATCGCCATTGTTACCGGCAGTGCCCAGGGTTTTGGCAAAGGCGTTGCGCAGAGCATGCTGATGCAAGGCGCCAATGTTGTGATTGCAGACCTTAATTTTGAGCTGGCAGAGCTTGGCGCTGAGGAATGCGGAGCGCAATTTGGCAAGGGCAAGGTTTTGGCTGTGAAGGTCGATGTGGGCAATGAAGAATCCGTGGAGGAAATGATTACGCAAACCGTACTTTCCTTTGGCGGCCTTGATGTTTTTGTAAATAACGCAGGCGTTGTCAAAGCCGGAAGCCTTGATGAAATGGATGTAAAAAGCTTTGAATTTGTAACTCGCATTAATTATACGGCGTATTATTTAGGTGCAAAATACGCTTCTAAAATCATGAAATTACAGCACCGATTTGATCGCAAGTATTATACAGATATTGTGCAGATTAATTCAAAATCCGGTCTATCGGGCAGTAATAAGAATTTCGCCTATGCCGGCAGCAAGTTTGGCGGCATTGGTCTTACACAGAGCTTTGCGCTGGAGCTGGTGGAATACAACATCAAGGTAAATTCCATTTGCCCCGGCAATTTCTTTGACGGTCCGCTGTGGTCAGACCCTGAAAAGGGCCTATTTGTACAATACTTAGAGGCCGGCAAGGTGCCGGGCGCGAAAACCGTGGAAGATGTAAAACGTTTTTACGAAGCAAAGGTTCCCATGAACAGAGGCTGCTCCGTTGAGGATGTGGCTTCGGCGATATTCTATTGTATGGAGCAACGGTATGAAACGGGTCAGGCAATTCCCGTTACCGGCGGACAAAATATGCTTAAATAAAAGGAGGTAATATGTATGGCAACACCGGTCATTATGCCAAGACAGGGGCAATCGGTTGAGAGCTGCATTATTGCGGCATGGAATAAGAAAAAAGGGGACAAGGTTTTCGTTGGCGATGTGCTTTTTTCCTATGAAACGGACAAGGCAAGCTTTGAAGAAGAATCCAAGGTAGAGGGTATATTACTGGATATTTTCTTTGAAGAAGGCGACGATGTTCCTTGCCTTACCACGGTATGTGCCATTGGCACCGAGGGTGAAGATGTATCTGCGCTTCGGCCGAGCGCCGGCGAGGAGGCTCCCGTAGCTGCCTCGCAGGAGGCGCAAAAAGCAGCCGAGATAGCACCGGCAGTAGCTGCTTCTACAGCCGCCGCTTCGCCAAATGAAAATGTTTTTATATCCCCCAGAGCCAGAGGGCTAGCTTCCCGCCAGAATGTGGACTATCGCTATGCACAGCCCACAGGTCCAAATGGTCGCATTATTGAAAGAGACGTCAATGCGCTTCTTGAGAGCGGCGTGAAATTTACTGCCGCCGCCAAGGATGAATATTTCTCTGGCACCACCAAAACGGAGGGGTCTGGCATCGGCGGTAGAATTTCCGTAAGCGACCTTGGCGCGCCTATCGTTCCAAGTGCCATGACGGCACCGGCGGCTGATGCTGAATTTGAAGAGGTGAAGCTGCCAAACATCAGGAAGGTCATTGCAAAGGCAATGCACGCTTCCCTATCCACCATGGCACAGCTCACTCTCAATGCTTCCTTTGATGCAACAGGAATATTGGCATATAGAGAGCAAATTAAGTCAACCCGCGAAGGTCTTGGCCTTGCGAATATTACGCTTAATGATATCGTGCTCTACGCCGTATCCCGTACCGTGACCCAGCACAAGGATTGCAATGCGCATTATTATGATGATAAAATGGTTTATTTTAAAAATGTTCATTTGGGCGTTGCGGTGGATACCCCAAAAGGTCTTTTGGTTCCCACTGTATTTCATGCCAACCAAAAATCCTTAAATGAGCTTGCCATTGAGGTAAAGTCACTGGCAGAGCAGGCACAGCAGGGCACCATTCCTCCGGATTATCTAAAGGGCGGCACCATTACGGTGACCAATCTTGGCAGCCTTGGCATTGAAACCTTCACACCGGTTATCAATCCACCTCAAACCTGCATTTTAGGTGTGAACACCATTGAAACGAAGGTGAAGGAAGTCGGCGGTTCTTATGCGTACTATCCTGCCATGAGCCTCTCGCTCACCTTTGACCATAGAGCATTAGACGGCGCACCGGCTGCCAAGTTCTTAAAGAGTCTGAAAACCAATTTAGAGAATTTTGCAGTGATGCTTGCCAAGTAAGTGAGGAGGCGTATTGAAATTGACTTATGATTTAATCGTACTGGGTGGCGGCCCTGCCGGCTATTTGGCGGCAGAACGTGCCGGCCATGCCAAGCTAAATACATTGATTATTGAAAAACGTTCCTTGGGCGGCGTATGCCTTAATGAAGGATGTATTCCTTCTAAATCCTTGCTTTATTCGGCAAAGATTTATGATTATGCCAAACATGGAGAAAAGTATGGTGTAACCTTTTCCGGCGCATCCCTTGATCACAAGGCGGTGGTGGAGCGAAAAAACAAGGTGGTGCAAACACTTGTATCCGGCGTAAAAGCCGCCATGAAAGCCCATAAAGTAACCGTTATAGATGGCGAGGGCATAATCAATGGCAAGGATGAGCAAGGCTTTGCAGTGAGTGTGGGAAGCGAAGTATACCACGGCAAGAAGCTACTGGTTGCCACCGGTTCTATGCCCATTGTTCCTCCGATTGACGGCGTAGCCGAAGGCGTGAAAAGCGGCCTTGTGCTGACCAACCGTGAAATATTGGATTTAGAGGTGCTGCCTTCCAATCTAGTGATTGTGGGTGGGGGCGTAATCGGGCTTGAAATGGCCTCTTACTTTAACAGTGCCGGCACCAATGTTACCGTCATTGAAATGTTAGATCATATTGCAGGGCCAACGGATAAAGACATTTCGGCCATTCTGCTGAAAAATTACCAGAAGAAGGGCATTGATTTCCGCCTTGGCTGTAAGGTAACAAAAATTGGTGCCGGCAGTGTGATTTTTGAAAAGGACGGAAAAACCGAAGAGGTCGTGGCGGACAAGGTACTGCTTTCTATTGGAAGAAGACCGGTTTCGCAAAATATCGGCCTTGAAAACATCGGTGTTCAAATCGAGCGTGGCGCGGTTATTACCGACCGCTTCTGCAAAACCAACATCCCTGATGTCTATGCGGCCGGCGATGTGAACGGCAAGTCCATGCTGGCGCACACCGCATACAGAGAGGCGGAAGTTGCCGTAAACCATATGCTGGGAAAGAAAGATGTCATGCGCTACCGCGCCATTCCTGCCGTTATTTACACCAATCCGGAGGTTGGCAGTGTAGGCGAAACGGAAGAAACAGCCCGTGAAAAGGGCATTGAGATAGAGGTTGCCAATATCACCATGAAATATTCCGGCCGCTATGTGGCAGAAAACGAAGGCGGAGACGGTATCTGCAAGGTGATTGTGGACAAAAAATATAAGCGCCTCATCGGCGCCCATATGATTGGCAGCTATGCCTCGGAAATTATATTTGGTGCAGGCATTATGATTGAAACGGAAATGAGGATTGAGGATATCAAGGAAATCGTGTTCCCTCATCCCACCGTGTGCGAAATCCTGCGAGAAGCTATTTTTCAACTTTAAAATGTGTAATATGAAAGGGGATCACCAACATGCCAAAAAGTCAATTTATTGACCCGAATGAGGTCAGAAAAAGTGGTAAAATTAAATTTACCGATATTCCCGTTAACCAATACAACAAAACCATTTCGCAAGAAAAAGAGAATTTTTCCGGAGATGATTTTGTACGTATTTATCGGGATATGGCAATTATCCGCGAATTTGAAACCATGCTGTATCTGATTAAGACCCAGAGCGAATACAACGGCGTTGCCTATAACAATCCCGGCCCCGCCCATCTTTCCATGGGTCAGGAAGCCTCTGCAGTAGGTCAAGCATACCTACTGGATAAGGAGGACTACATTTTTGGTTCTCACAGAAGCCACGGGGAAATTCTTGCCAAAGGCCTTTCTGCCATTGACAAATTGGATGACAAAGCACTCTATGCCATTATGGAAGGCTTTTTGGGCGGCAGTATTCTAAAAATCGTTGAAAAAGGCCAGTCCAGCGTAAAGGATCTTGCCATTGAGTTTTTGGTTTATGGCGCACTTGCAGAAGTTTTTGCTCGTGAAACCGGCTTTCACAAGGGGCTTGGCGGATCGATGCATGCCTTCTTCCTGCCATTTGGTATTTATCCCAATAATGCCATCGTGGGTGGTGCGGCTACGGTTGCCATGGGTGCTGCTTTGTATAAAAAAGTCAACAATAAAAACGGTATTGTTATTTCCAATGTAGGTGACGGTTCCCTGGGCTGTGGCCCTGTTTGGGAAGCCATGATGTTTGGCGCGATGGATCAGTTTAAGCAACTATGGGATGAAGCACATCGTGGTGGACTTCCCATTATATTCAATTTCTTTAACAATATGTACGGCATGGGCGGCCAAACCTATGGCGAAACAATGCCATTTGGCCAGCTTGCTAGAATTGGTGCCGGTATCAATCCGGAGCAGATGCATGCAGAGCGAGTGGATGGCTACAATCCACTTGCAGTCATTGATGCAATCAGAAGAAAAAGACAAATATTATCCGAAAAGAAGGGTCCTGTTCTTCTTGATACACTGACCTACCGCTACAGCGGACATTCCCCATCCGATGCTTCCTCCTATCGAACAAAAGAGGAAATTGAAGCTTGGGAAGCTTGTGATGTACTCAAAGCATACAGCAAGAAGCTCATAGACGGCAAGGTAGCAAAATCCGATGCCTTTGCTCAAATTGACGAGCAAGTGAAAACCATGATGACAAAGATCTGCGCAATGGCCTCTGACCTTAGCATTTCTCCTCGCATGGATTTGGACAGGGCGCCTGATCAAATTGAAAAAATCATGTTCTCCAATCTCTCCATTGAGAAAATGGAAGACAGACCTTGCGATGTGCTCATGCCTTTAGAGGAAAACCCAAGAGTCGTGCAACTTGCCAAAAAGGAACGCTATGCCTTTGATGCAAATGGCAAGCCAGTATCCAAAAACAAACTCTACCAACTGCGTGATGGTATTTTCGAAGCGATTATTGATAAATATTATAAAGATCCCACCCTCATCAGCTACGGCGAAGACGTACGTGACTGGGGCGGCGCCTTTGCAGTATATAGAGGTCTTACCGAAGCGCTTCCTTATCATAGGCTGTTTAACTCCCCCATCTCCGAAGCTGCCATTGTTGGCTCTGCTGTAGGTTACGCCATGGCAGGCGGCAGGGTTATCGCTGAGCTGATGTACTGCGACTTCTTAGGTCGTGCGGGAGACGAGGTATTTAATCAGCTGTCTAAATGGCAGTCCATGAGTGCAGGCCTGCTGAAAATGCCTGTGGTTCTGCGCGTATCCGTTGGCTCCAAATATGGTGCGCAGCATTCTCAGGACTGGACCGCGCTTGTATCCCATATTCCGGGCCTGAAGGTTGTTTTCCCTGTTACGCCTTATGATGCAAAGGGTCTCATGAATTCTGCACTTGCCGGCACCGACCCGGTGGTATTCTTCGAAAGCCAGAGAATTTACGATATCGGCGAACAATTCCATAAAGAAGGCGTGCCGGAAGGCTATTATGAAATCCCAATCGGCGAGCCGGATATCAAAAAGCAGGGATCAGATCTGACCATTCTTACCGTAGGCTCCACGCTGTACAATGCCTTAGAAGCCGCAAAACAGCTGGAAGACAAATACGGCATTAGCGCAGAGGTGATTGATGCACGCTCCGTTGTACCTTTCAATTATGACCTTGTCATTGAATCCGTGAAGAAGACCGGGAAAATTGTTTTGGCAAGTGATGCTTGCGAACGTGGAAGTATCTTAAAGGATATGGCGGCCAATATCACAGAGCTGGCATTTGATTATTTAGATGCACCTCCCGTGGTTGTGGGTTCACGCAACTGGATCACGCCTGCCTTTGAATTAGAGCGTCATTTCTTCCCTCAGGCAGACTGGATTATTGATGCAGTTCATGAAAGAATCATGTCCCTGCCAGGCCACAGCGTTGCAAACAATTTCACAGACGGCGAAAAGCTCAGAAGAAGCAAACACGGCGTATAAGTTTTAAATACGAAAAATGCAAATAGAAAATGGTGTCGGCATATCGCCGGCACCATTTTTTGTGGTTTATATACAACAATCTAATGGAAACTAACCTGTGCTTGATTGACTCTTGAAGTGTTTTATAGTATGATAATGGTTAGATTGTGAGGTGGATATTTTGAAAAAAGATGTAAAACTATTTAATGCATTATTTCCTTTTTGGATGTTAAAATATATTGCTCCTATAATGTGGGGTGTTGTAGCGATAGGTAATTTTCTGATAGATAGCTTGGTTTTATTTATTGCTATACTTGTTTTGCGTATTGAACCAAAATGGAACTTTTACAAAGCTAACATATTTAAAATTTTTATTTTCGGATTATTGGCTGACATAATTGGTTCTTCAATTATGTTTGCATTATCGTCCTTTTTCAATGTAGGAAGAATGGGTGATGAATGGTATTTAACCCTTCCTGCTCTTGTAATATCGGGAATATGTATTTTTATATTAAATTACTTAATCACATTTAGAAAGAGTGATAAAAATTTATGAACAAAATTTTCCCTTATTTTTGCAATAGCAACTGCACCGTACACTTTCTTGATTCCTTCTGTCTGGTTGTATGGATAAAATCGGGTAGTTAATATTAAGCTTGATACAATGCAAGGGGACTTAAACAAAGCTTTAAGCTTCCACTGTGTACCCACAAAAGGCTTGAATATTGGGTACCCCAAGCCCTTTTTTCTTCTGTTTTAAAAATTCTTTTAAAATATATTGATTTTTATGTTGAAAAGGCATATAATATAAGCAGGTAAGGAATACAAGGAATGATAAGGAGATGTTTTTTATGGAATTAGCTAAAATTACTTCAAAAGGACAAATAACATTGCCTATTACGATAAGAAGGTCACTTTCATTATCGGATGGTGATAAGGTTGCATTCATTGAAAATAATGGTCAATATGTTTTGGTTAATCCAACAAAGTTAGCTTTTGAAGAAGCTCAAAAAGCATTTGAAGGTGAGGCAGAAAGACTTGGATTGAAAAATATTGACGATGTTGTTGCAATGATTAAAGAAATTCGTGCAGAGAAGCGAGGGAAGTAGAATGAGAATAATGTTAGATACAAATATTCTCATTTCTGCTTTCATTTTTAAGAGCAAACTTATTAGTGAAATAATTGATAGATTGGCAATTAAGTATAAGACAGTAATTTGTTCTTATGTTATTGACGAATTGCATGAAGTTGTCGAGAAGAAATTTGCTAACAGAAGTGCTGATTTAGAAGATTTTTTAACAAAGTTGCCATTTGAATATTTTTATACTCCCAAAATTATACCTAAGCATGATTTGTTTAAAATAAGAGATGTTGATGATGAGAAGGTTTTATATTCAGCAATTTTAGCCGACGTTGATATATTAATCACCGGCGACAAGGATTTTTCAGATATAGATATTGAACGACCGGAAATACTGACACCAAATAAATTCTTGGACAGATATTAATTTTTTGCGGTCAAATTGCACAAAAACACAATTGCGAATTTATGCACTTATACGAAGTTTGGCATTTGATGGGGACGGGACTTTTTTGTAACGAAAATAAAGCTGAAATGTTATGAAAAAGGCATGGCCCCAATAACACTTGGCCCCAATAACACTAAACTGTCAGGCCACAGCGGTAGCAATAACTTAGCAGATGGTGAAAAGCTCAGAAGAAGCAAACACGGCGTATAAGTTTTAAATACGGAAAATACAAATAAAAAATGGTGTCGGCATATCGCCGGCACCATTTTTTGTGGTTTATATACAACGTTCTTACATAATATAATAAAATCATCTCCGTTCCACGTAGGGAACGCATTGCATGCGTTCCGGAAGGCGACCACACAAAATTACAATGTTCAAAAATAATACAAATTTTCAATTCAATAATCACGAAGGCAATGCGAAACCACGCAACAAAATGGAATGGATACATAAAACGGAACGCATACAATGCGTTCCCTACGAGAGATAAGGCGATCTCATTTTGGAGGGGCTCGGGACGGGGTAGTGTTTGCGCGATGGGATTTTTCTTCTGAGTTATATCATATACATATGGTCAAGCGGACCGCTTCCTTTGCCAAGGTCGAGCCCGGCCATCAGTGCGCCGGTTACATATGCCTTTGCTTTCCGTATACACCCCTCCAATGCCTCGCCGCTTGCCAAATGGCAGGCAATGGCAGAGGATAAGCTGCAGCCTGTTCCATGAGTATTGGGATTGTTGATGCGTTTTTCATGGAACCATGTGGCACGATTTTCATGGTATAAAAGATCGCTCGCCGATGTATCCAAATGCCCGCCTTTGATGAGTACTGCGCATGGAAAGCGCTTTGCAATGCTTTGAGCGGCGCTGTGCATATCCGCTTCGCAGCTAATTTCTCTGCCGCAAAGCACCTGCGCTTCGGGTATATTTGGAGTTGCAAGTGTGGCAAGCGGCAAAAGCTTTGAGGCCAGGGTATGAACGGCGTGATCATCTAAAAGCTTGCTACCGCTCGTTGCAATCATCACGGGATCCACCACAATATTTTTGGCACCATAGCGAACAAGCGCATCTGCAATGACCTCAATAATTTTGGCATTAGACACCATCCCGATTTTCACCGCATCCGGAAAAATATCTTCAAAAATGCAGTCCAGCTGCATGCCTACAAACTCAGCATCCACTTCTACTACGCCATACACACCAGTTGTGTTTTGAGCGGTCAGTGCAGTGATGGCACTTTCGGCATACATTTTGTGGGCTGTGATTGTTTTGATATCAGCCTGAATGCCTGCACCGCCGCTACAATCCGAGCCTGCAATTGTCAATACCTTCTTCATCATTTTTAAAAGTTCCCCCTCTTCCGTAGCCGCATTACTTATTTTAATACAATCTCTCTTGATACTTTCAGCATCTGCCTTGTGGCCATTACAATATCTTGCTGAGCAAAAATTGCAGATATTACGGCAATGCCCCCTATCCCTGTTCCTTTGAGCCTTAATGCATTGTGTGCATCAATTCCACCAATGGCAACCACGGGAATGGTCACCGCTTTGCAAATCGCACCAAGTGTTTTGATGGACACCAAATCGGCATCATTTTTCGTTGTGGTTGGGAAAACCGCTCCTACGCCAAGATAGTCCGCTCCACCCATCTGAGCTTCTACCGCTTGCTCCAATGTTTGAACCGATACGCCAATGATTTTTTCGCTGCCAAGCTTGGCCCTAACATTGCAAATCTGCATATCACTCTGCCCCACATGTACGCCATCTGCATCACAGGCGGCAGCCATTTCCACATGGTCATTGATTATAAAAGGAACATGGTATGCAAGGCAAAGCGCTTTGAGCTTTTTTGCTTCCGATAAAAAGAATGCATCCTCCACATCTTTTTCGCGGTACTGCAAACAAGTGGCCCCCCCTTTGAGGCACAGCTCTGCCTGCTCCACAAGCGTTTGATGTGTGCACCACGTGCGGCCTGACACCGCATACAGCAGCATAGACGCTTTATCGCACCTCATATTTTGCACCTCTTTTAAAAGTCTCACCATCTAAATGATACACTGCATCAATCAAGCGGTTACGATAAGAAGAATTGCCTTCTGTATCTCTTAAATTCTGGTATGCTATTTCTCCACAAAGTCCCATCGCACAAACTGCAGCCGCAGTTGCTTCCAGTGCATGCTCGAAATTGGCTGCAAGATATGCCGCTGTCATTGCCGTGAGCATGCATCCTGCACCTGTTATTTTCGCCATCATCGCATGTCCATTGCGAATAACATATGCCTTTTTTTCATCTGCTACAATATCAATGGCGCCGGTAATGGCAATAACAGCGCCTGTTTGCTGTGCAAATTGTTTCGCAAAAAGGATGACTTGTTCAAGATTGTGTTCTGTTACGGCATCCATGGCATCGGCATCCACTCCTTTTGTTGTGCCACAGCCTCCCGCTAATGCTTTGATTTCCGAAATGTTGCCGCGAATGGCAGTAAATTTTACTTTTTGCAGTAGCATTTGCGCCGTATTTGTACGCAGTGCAGATGCACCAACCCCAACAGGGTCTAAAATAATCGGATGTGCCAGCTCATTTGCTCTATCACCTGCTGCAAACATGGCGGTGATGGTATGCTGATTTAGCGTACCGATATTGATATTGAGTGCCCCACATATGGATGTAATCTCGCCGGCTTCCTCCAATTCATCTGCCATAATGGGCGAAGCACCGCATGCCAAAAGGATATTGGCGCAGTCATTGACCGTGACCACATTTGTGATGTTGTGTACAAGTGGATTTTTGGCTCTTACGTTTTCCAAATAAAGCTCGAGCATTCTTTTTCCCTCCCAAAAATTGATTGATAATGATACAAAGGATGGATGTTACCACCATGACCGGCAGTGTGCTGCCTATTGGTGTGTCCATTTGCATACACAAACGATAGAGCACAAACCCAGTGGCCCAAACAATAAGATTTGGCAAGTGTACTGCCTTTTTTGCGTAATTATTTTTTAAAATATAAAAATCGGTAATCTGTATGGCCACCATGGGTGCAAATACGGATCCTATCAAATATAAAAAGCTTTCAAATTGAGTAATGGGAGTAAAAATGGCCAGAATCGTGCCCAAAATGCATACTCCGATTGCAATCCACTTTTCATTTGACTTCGCCAAAATACTCACGGCACTTACCCCGGCGGAATAGGCATCTAAAAAAGTTGTTGTCACTGTAGAAAACAAAATAATAAGCAGACCCACAAGGCCAAGCCCTGCGCTGAGCATGATTTTTGCAATGTCGCTCTCACCGGTAAAAAGCGCCGCTCCCAAACCAATGATGTACATCCAGCAACTTGCAAAAAAGTATACGCCCGCACTCACAAGGGGAACAGCCAGTTTTCTTTTTGCACTCCTCGTGTAATCGGAAATAAGCACCAGCCACGACAATGGCATCGCAGCCGACAATTCAACCGCCGCGCCAAAGCTCATCTCGCCACCCGCCTCCACTGCACTATGAGAGCCAAACACCACCTTGCAAAGGATGATGGTGAGGATAAAAAGTGCCCCCATGGCCACCACATTGAGATAATGAAGATTTTTAATCCCAACGACCAGCCACAATACAATGAGTGCGCCAAGCACAATACTCCAACCGAAAATGCCGCCAAAATCGGCTATTGTTTTTGCCGCCATGGCACCACTAAAAATCATCACAGCCGTCCAACCTACAAGTTGCAATATATTCAGGCTCGAAAATAAGATTGAACCCTTTTGCCCGAAAGAGCGCTTGACGGTTTCCATTGCGCTCTTTTCCGTGAGCGCACCAATTCTTCCTGCAAAATAAAGCAGTACGCAACCGATAAGGTGCCCAAGCACGACAGCGAAAATTCCTTTTACAAAGCCAAGCGGTGCGATAAGCGTACCTGCAAAAATCTCTGCGATGGATACGGCGGCTCCAAACCAAATGAGCCCATTTGAGAATACCGAGGTTTTTTCTTCTAACAAATTTCATTTCTCCTTTTGTAATTTTTAAAGGGGATAAAAAAAACGAGAAACACCAAGAGGTATTTCTCGCAAATTTAAAAAAGCGATCTGACTTCCTACGTTGGCATTATCCAAATCAGGTTTAAGGGTCGAAGCAGAATACTTCCTCTCAGCCTTCACACAAAGCTCCCCTGTTCATATTCAATTGATACGCAGTATATCACATCTTTGTTTTTTTGTCAATTTTTTTTACAATGCTATGCAAATAAAATTCTCCTTGACATTGTTTTTTAAATCATATACAATTTTGA